>JAITJB010000163.1 GCA_031279155.1 Deltaproteobacteria bacterium
CATTAAAACCCGAAGGCTCGCCGTCTACGCCGATGAAGGATTCCGTGGATATGGTCGAACCTAAAATCAAAGTGAGATTTTTAGCCTTAAGGGCCTCGATGGCTTCTATTTCATCCGAAGTTACCCCGGGTATGTCTCGGTAAGAAGATAGGGTCGCAAAATTTACCGAAGGCACATTGGCCCTAGACGGGCTAGAGGGCATAAAAAATATTGATAGGAAGATTATGAGAACTAAGACGAGATTTTGGGGAATGAGCTTATGAGGAGAATAAGCAGCCGGGCCGGGAGCTTCTTGGAAATTATCTTTTTGGAAATTATCTTTTTGGTAGTTATCTTTTCGGCGGCTATCTTTTTGGTAGCTCTGTTCTCGGCGGCTCTCGTTTTGGCAGCAAAAGTCGCCAAAGCGGCTTTGGCGACTTTTGCTGCCAGAGAGCAAGCTATTTGCGCAACTTATGCTGCCAGAGAGCAAACTGCCCAATCGGCTAGGTCGCCTCAATCGCCTAGCCCGGGTTTGTGGGTTCGTTTTGTTTGGAAAATTTCGGGTAAGCATTACTTACATCTTAAAAAAACTAGTAAATAACCGTCTAAAAGAGCCGGCTGCTGGAGAAGCGGGCGGTGGCCGTCATAGGCTCGCCCGGGGCTTCCAATCGGACGATAGTACCGGCTAACTGCTCGATTTCATCGCGCGAGTGACAGACGTAGATTATGGGGATATCGAGCTCCTTAAGGCTTCTAAGGTAAGGCATGATTTCGTTTTTACGGGCTTGATCGAGGGCGCTTAAGGGCTCATCCAAAAAAAGTATCTCCGGCTGCGAGGCCAGAGCCCTGGCCAGGGCCGCCCGCTGGCGCTCGCCGCCAGATAAGGTCTCAGGCCGGCGATCCATTAAGTGACCAATACCTAGGATATCGATAAAATGGGCCAGATCGAAGATTTTTGGCGCTTGACCGCGCTTTTTGACCCGCTTGGCCCCGTATTCGAGGTTACCCTTAACCGTCAGATGAGGAAAGAGCGCCCCTTCCTGAAAGACGTAGCCCAAGGGCCGGCGGTGGGTGGGCAAAAAGATGGAACCGTTTTGCCACTCGGCGCCGTTAACCGATAGATAGCCTTTAGCCCGCGTAAGTCCGGCCAAACACCTTAGAAATGTGGTTTTGCCGGCCCCGGAGGGGCCGGTAACCACGGTGATACCTTGACCGGGTAAAGTTATCTCAAACTTAAAGTCCAAGGGTTTACCCTTGTTGGGCGTAGGGTAGCTAAGAGCCAGCCTGGCTTCTATAGCCATAGTTATTCACCTATTGATTAAAATAAAAAGTAAAATTAAAAATGAAAATAAAATTTCATTGGAGAAAACTATGTTTTACCAATTTAAGTCTGCTGTTATCGACCGATAATTATCGGAAAATACAGCTTTGTTTATTGGTTTTAATACCATCACACCGTTGCTCGGATTTGATTATGTCACAAATTTAGATAGAACACAAGCTAGTTACATCCGGCCCTTCTGGCTTGCTCACCAAGATGTCTAGATATTAAGCTTACTTATAGGAAAACAGCTCTGTCCACAAAAAAGTCCGAAAACCAATGAGGTTACCGGACTTTTTCGGTCTATTAAGAAAGTTAATGGTAGGCGTGAAGAGATTTGAACTCTTGACCACTACCGTGTCAGGGTAGTGCTCTCCCCCTGAGCTACACGCCTATATCAGCCTCTAAAAAGCGCGCTTAAGGCTTGTCTATTATGCCCGTCCGCCGCTTGAAAGTCAAGATGCTTATTGGGCTTTATTTTGACTTGGGGCTAGAAAATTTCGGCCCAAAAAAACCCCAAGGGCGGGGTCTTTTTGGCTGGTTAATAAAAACTCTAACTTCAGATAGTCATAGGTAAGATGTTGGCCGTAATGAAGATCAACAGTTCGGATTTTTCATTGGTCAAAGTATTTTCTTGGAACAGCCAACCCAAAAGGGGCAAGCGGTGAAGGCCTGGCACCCTGAGGCTGTTGTCATTTTGAGAGTCGTTAATGATGCCGCCGATAACTACCGTCTCGCCATCTCTAACCATCAGTTTGGTTTTGGCTTCCCGGGTGTTGATTTCCGGGCCGCTGGTGCCGGTCATGTTACCAGGCGCGTCTTTGGTAAGCGTAATATCTAAGGTGACAATCTGGCCGTTTTCCTCGATATGCGGGGTGACCCTCAGCTCCATGTTGGCCTCTTTAAACTCGACGTTCTGGACCGATGTAGCTGTGCCGCCGGAGAGGTACGGGAAAGATGTACCCTGCTTAATGTAAACTTCCTGGTCATTGGCGGCCATAATCCTAGGAGCTGAGACCGTTCTAATTTGACCCATGGTTTCATTGGCGTGTAGTTCGGCAGATAAGGCTAAAGTCCCGGCCTTGTTGAGGAAGCCCACGCCTAAGGCGGCGGCGGACCCTAGATCGGCTTGGCCGAAAAACTCACCTGGCACCATGTTACCTTCGCCTGAGGACAGTTGGATGTCGCCTGGCTGATACGATCCGGTATTACTGACCGACATATTGGAGCCGCCGCCGCGAACGCGGTTGAAGCCGCCGCCCCAACTTACGCCAATGGTCTGGATGACGGAAGTTGAGGCCTCCACAATGCGGGCCTCAATTAGGATCTGGTTGGTGACTGAGTCGTTTCGCATGAAGATTCTGGTGATAGCTTCCATGGTATAGGCGTCGTCTTCGACGTAGATGTCATTACCAATAACCCGGACGCTACCGCGCATACTTTTACCCTTATCCATTTCGGTAGCCAGCGCCGAAACGGAGGCGTATTTGGGGGTAAAGATCTTCTTAATCAAGGCCACCTTGACGGTTGGGTCGCTGATATCCGGGGTTAAGCGGGCAATGGCGTCTTTGGTGTCGATGCGCAAAATATTGCCGTTTTCAATAACCCCAAGATTTTTGGAGTCCAAGACCGTATCTAAGGCCTGATCCCAAGGTACGTCCTTAAGCTTTAAGGTGACCCGGCCAGTTACCTGGTCAGAGACGACCACGTTTTTTCCGGAAACTTCGCCAATAAGCCTTAGAATGTTGTGAATGTCGGCGTTTTGAAAGTCTAAAGTGATCAGTTGACCGGTGTAGACCTTGCCAGAGGACATGCCAAAGGCCCCACCAATGACCATGGAACTGCCGACGTCAGGCTCCGGCTGCGCAACTGGCTGGTTGCTCGGCTGCTGCCTCGGAGTCTGGGCAGAGGTTTGGGCGGCGGCAGCTGGTTGAGGCGAGAAATTAAACTGTGCCGACGCGGAACCAACCGTCATGATAGCGGTTAGAAAGGCGACCATTAGGGCCGCCAAGAAAATTTGTGTCCCCAATTTTTGGATACGCATATGTCTCTCCTCACTAGCTTTAAGCGGATTCCCAAAATAAGTTGATTTCTGGGCCAGTTGACAGCGGAGGTAATTTAGCCAAAAAGTTTTGGGCGGCTCACCGATGTCGCTTCCGGTTATAAAAAACCGAAAAGGCCTTCGCTATAATCTTAATCGGCATTTGGGGCATCGAGCTTAAATGCCTGGGGGGCCGTTTTAGGTGGCCAACGCGGAAAAAAAGGCAAAAAAACGAGTAAAATCGCGCACTAAAGAAAATTAAAAAAAATAATCAAAAAGTTTAAAAAGGCTTAAAAAAGTTTAGCCGCCGTAGCCCTCTTCGATTTTAAACTCGTCAAGAGCGTCGTCCTCAAGGACGTTTAAGCGGAAAACTGTCTCAATGGGCGTACTCTGCCCTCGATAATCCCTGATTTGTTCCTCGACAACAACTCTTGTCGGGGTGATCTCTTTAACATAGCCGCCGTTGGGGCCTATGAGAGTGCCCCGATGGACAATAAAGCTGCGGCCGCCGCTATCGAGTAAGGCGCTGGTGGCGTCAGGGTTGGAGGCCACAACAATAGCGCTTACGGTAAACTGATTTAAGGTTAGGCGCTGGAGCAAGGGCAGCCTCCGGCGTCTTTCTTCGTCCATTTGGTCAAGCTGCTTTTCCGGAGGTCTAGCAATGGACTCAATGGGCATAAAGGGATCGCCAATCATGTTGGTATTAAAGATATAGTCGGCCATGATGGTGGTATGCCACTTGTTGAGCTTTTGAAAGGTCTCGTTTTTGACCTCCAAAGCCGCCGCCTCTTCGGGCGTCTTGGGCTCAGGCTCGGGCTCAGAGGTCGATAAAGTCGGTATCACCGGAAGAGAGGGGTCTGCGGGCACTATGGGCGCCATCAGGCCAGGCGATTGGGGGACGCTAACTTGCTGATAAGGTAAGCCCGGCGCTTGGGGGACATTGGCTTGATAAGGTTGCCCTGGGGCGACCGGGAAGCCCTGACCAGGGACCTGAGCCCCTTGGGGGACGTTAGTTTGATAGGCTTGGCCCGGGGCGACGGCATAAGGCTGACCAGGCGCTTGAACCCCTTGAACGCCTTGCGGGACGTTTGTTTGATAAGGCTGACCCGGGGCTGCTTGATAGGCTTGACCCGGGGCCACTTGGTAGGGCTGACCAGGCGCTTGAACACCTTGAGCGCCTTGCGGCGCGTTTGTTGGATAAGGCTGACCCGGGGCTGCTTGATAGGCTTGACCCGGGCTCGCTTGGTAGGGCTGACCAGGCGCCTGAACGGGCTGCCCGGGATAAGCTCCATATTGGTTCTGGGCATTCGGGTCAGGGTAGCCAGTTCCCATTTGGACCGGCTGTTGCCCCTGAACCGGGGCCTGCATCGGCGCTTGATTCTGACCATCGCCAATCTGGACCTGAAATTCCATGGGCGCCTGGACAACTTGGGCCAGGGCCGCGTTCGGGGGAGCCGCCCAAAACCAAGCCAAAGCCAGCGATAGACAGACGAAGATCTTAATTAAGCGTCCCGCCTGGGCTTCGGTAGTTATATGATTAATTAACATCGCGTCTCTTCTCAAAAAAAGGGGTCCATATCGGCAATTAAACTTAGCTATATGAGCTTTTTGATAAGCTCTCTTGAGAGGTTTTCGGAGGCAAAACTAAATCTATGACTAATCCAAGACTAATCTAAGACTAATCTAAGACTTAAGTTTATTTTTTGCCCGCCGCTTCGCTCTCCTCTGGCGTCAGAAGTCGATAAGTCGATCCTTCGCAGCTGACGCTTAAAATCATGATGTTGTTATCTATTAAGCGCGGCTGGGCCATGTTAACGGAAGTAATGTTAATAAGCCTATCCATTTGGCTAAGGCTATAAAAAAACTTTAGAACGTTTAAAAACGGGCCTTCCAGGTTCATGGTAAACTGAATTTCAGCGTAATCAGCCCGAGGGATAGCCGCCTTGGGCGCGAATAAAGTGACCTGGGCCCCTGATCTCGCGCCTAGATCGGATATTATTTGGATAAGTCTAGGTATCTCGTTTTCGGTGGTCAAAAAATTCTTAAGGTAGTTGTAAGTATTATTGACTGGTACGATGTATTCGACAATGGGCTTATGTTTATCAATGGCGTTCTGTTCGGTTCGGGCCGTATTTGCCAAAGTGGCTATTTCCGTAGTCAGAGTCACTACCTGTTGTTCCCATGGGGTGTAGTAGGTAGTATAGAAAAAAGCCGAAAGGCCGACAAGGGATAAAACGAGGATAACGATCTTAACCTGTTTTTTTAACCCGGCGACCTTAGAAAAGAAATCAGGTCCCTTACTCGATTTGGTGGCTTGCTGAGCCTTAGCCATTTTCAGCCTCGCATTTTATGTCCAAAGAAAGCTAGAAAGCGCCTTAAAGAGTTTTGGTCGTGGCTTGCCGCGTTCTTTCCAGAAATTTAGCTAAATCTGGAGCGGCAACCGACACTAACTTTCTAATGGCGTCGTTATTGGGAAAATTTATGTCCGGCAGGCCCGAATCAATAAGCGTTGGCTCCGGAAATATGGTGTTGGCTCTGATATCAAAGGTTACGAGCTTAACACCGTTAATGACCTGATCGCCTGCCGCGCGCTGGAGTTCGACGTTATAAAGCAGGGGCATATTTTCTAAGCGGCTTAAAAAGTCGGCCACGGTCTCATGGTCGGTGGCCATGCCCTTAATAGTTACAACTCCCTGATTGTGAACGCAGTTTAGTAACCAAGAGGTCTGGTTGTTTATTTTAGAGGCTAAGGCCATAAACAATCTAGCTTGGTCACGCCGCCTTTCCTCGAGCTCGCTGATGGAAGACACCTGGACGAGTTCTTTGACGAAATCCTGAGTCTGTTTTAAAGCCGCCGTAGAATCAGCCCGCAATTTGTTGACCTTAACTTGCTCGGCTTGCTTTCCTTGCTCTAATAAGGCCACAGTGGGCTTCATGACCATGGAGTTTAGAAGGTAGAAGCCTAAGCCGGCCAAAACCATGACGACCAGGAAAATTGTCACCGAAAGTTGGCCGCTGGCCGTTTTCCTGAAAGACTCAAGGGGCAGAAGGTTTATCTTGATCATTGGCCGCTTCCTCGTCAGTTGGTCTCTGGCTTACGAATGGCCAGTCCGAAACTGACGGCCATTTGCGGGCCTATGTAGTCAATATAGCTTCGGTCGAACTTTTTGATATTGAGCTTAAGTCCGGCTAGGGGGTTAAAAATTTCCGTTGGCACATGAAAGTGGCTCTGAAACTGGGCGGCCAGGCCGTTAATGAGGGCGCAGCCGCCGGCCAACAAGATCCTCGATGGCCTGTAGTCCGGAAACTCACTTTTAACCATGTCTATTGCCCGGTCAATGGCCGCTGCCCAATTGGAGAAAATGCGATCGAAGATGTCGGCGCATTCGGTTTTGTTGGGCGGATCGCTCGTCCCCAATTTTACGGCTTCGGCCTCATCAGGCGGCAAACCAAAGAGATCTTCGATGTCTTCGGTTAGTCTTTGACCGCCGATGTTCTCTTCTTTAATGGTATGGGGTAGGCCTTCGTTAATGACGGTAATGTGGATCATCGTGGCCCCGATATCGACGAGGACCACGTTATCTCTAGAATCGGGGTAGAGAAAATCGTAGGCGTTAAAGTAGGCTAAAGCATCAACGTCAATAACCGTGGGCTTTAAAAGTTTGGTTAAGGCGATGGCCTGCATGTAGTTAAAGACAACCTCTTTGCGGGCGGCCACCAAGAGGACCGACATCTGGCCATAGCGATCGTCAGTATTTAATATATGCCCATCGATGATGACGTCGTTTATCGGGTACGGGATGTACTGTTCAGCTTCCAAGGCTAGCGACTGCCTGAGTTCCTTTTGGGAGGTCACCGGCATACTGATCTTTTTAATGATCATTGTTTCGCCGCTAAGCGATAGCGCGGCGTAACGAGCGCCTTTAAGCTTACTGGTCTTGACGAGATTTTTCATAGCCGCCGTCATGGCCGTTCTGGCCGGAATCGGCTGCTCTTCCCAATGGGTCATTATCTCAACGGGCATTTGGCTTATACCCAAGCCCTCTAGGGAGACTTGCTGCTTTCGGCCCTTGCCCTTGATGGATAAATAAAGAGCTTTAGTGGCGAAAGTTCCAATGTCAAAACCGATAACGGACATGGAATGGCGTTTCCTTTCGGCTGTCGAAACGTTTCTGCACCCGGTTTGCGTCAGCTAAAAGCCGCCTTTAAGGCCGGCCCGGGGCGGAACCGTTTTTAGGGCGTCATAAGCTTTTGATTACAGCAGTGGGTGTCCTGACTCGCGGTTGTAGAAAAATAAAATATTGTCAATCGGCAACCGAGCGCTTTCAGCACCCCGCAGCCCCGTCCCGGCCTGGGCGAGACTGAGGGGCAAAAAGGCCGGGTTATCCTGAGTAGAGACAAGCCCGGCCTTAGGTTCTAAAGCAAATCAGCAAAAATCTTGTCCTTGTCCTCCAGGGAGTAGCCAAGGGCCAAGATGATCTTCCGCATAGTCTCCATACGGGCTTTTTCGCCGTTTTCGATCCGGTCAATGGTCATGGGGGAAACGCCGGCCTTGCGGGCCAACTCAGCTTTGCTGAGGAGCAACTGCTCCCTGATAGCCTTAAGAGTGTTCTTCGCCAAAATAGCACCTCTTTCTAGATGAGCGGTTTTAGTTTTGGGAGTCTCGTCCCGCTACTGTAATCTTGGATCCTATTTTAAGCCGTTCTAAAAACACTTGTCAAGCTTTTTCTACTAATTAGCAAATAATTAAATTCAAGTTGCACTCTATATCGTTTGCCACCCTGGCCGAGACTACTAGATCTTGTGAAAACTGCCAGTAAAAAAAATTTTTTATGGTCTGCAATACAGGTCCTCTGGTCGATTTTTTTAGGACGAAAAGGCTAAAAACAACTTACCTTCGTCTTGCATAGCCTTAAGCGTTGCCGCCCTTAGTCAAATTCACATTTCAATCTGGCCATATGTTTTTCAGTTGACTAACTAAACCCGTGTCACCGTTAACTTTAATCTTACCGGTCATAAAGGCGGCCATGGGATTGGTCTTTCTGAGAGCCACTTCGATCAACGTAGCTCCACTAGTTGTAACTGTCAAATCAGGTGGAGTTGTATCGTCCTCATTTATCTTGATTTTTCCCTCAAGGAGACTCACTAACCAACGGCGGGGCTCAGGACCGGTCAGATTTAAGAGTATGACGCCTTTGACGCTATCAGCGACCGTGGTTCGTGTGGCCTTGTCTATCATCTTGGTGAAAAGTTCGTCTAAAGTCATCGAGACACCTTTAGGGTTTATCCGAACGGACTATGACCAGGTATACGAGCATTCGCTTTTGATCAATTGTTAGCAAGCTAAATTGGTCAGGATCAAGTGATAATTTACAGTGTAACCCGAAAGTTAATGATTTTTCAATTTTACAATTTAAGGCTACTAATCCCGGCCACTTAAAGCCAGGCTTATGTGGTCCTGATCTGACCAGGTCCAAACTATCAAATCGATCTTTTTGGCTTAGCTAAAAAGGCCCACAGGATTTCCAGGGCTGATATCAAACATATTCAATGGGGGTAGATGTCACCTGGTGGCGTTGACCACTGGTTCTACATTAACCAATTGTAACTTATATAGTTTAAAAATCAAGTCAAGTTTTCGAGGAATTTTAAAGTCTTCGTAAGGCGCCGGAATCTAGAGGGACCAGAAAGACCCTGGCTCTATTGGGTAAGGCCAGATTTTAGTTTTGAAGCGTTATTATAAAGGCTTTTTCATTAGACATCAAACTTTTTTTGGCTAGCCAAAAGGCCCAAGGCTATTTGGTCAATTTTGAGCCTAATTCTTAGCGCGAAAAATCGAACTAAAGCCCACAGGATGTTTGATTTATTTAAGGAATAAGGGTATAATAAAAGTATAATTGGCCTTCGATATTAAGTCAGGCTGATATTTCCTATTTTAGGTTGCCCCTAGTCTCGCCAGAGGGAGAATTTGATGAGATTACTGCTCCCTACCCTAATCGTCTTGGCCATGTTTTTGACCGGCGCGCTTACGGCTGTGCCGCTCCCAGCGGCTAGCCAGAGTACGCCCATTAGAATAGTCACCTGGGCTCTCCCGGTCGGCTCTCAGGCTCGAGTCTATGAGATCTATTGCGGCTTGAAGGCCATGCTGACCTTCTTAAACGTCAAAGGGGGTTTTGGCGGCAGCCGTTTGGAATTTTACACTCAAGAGATGGATGACACCACCCCCAACTTCCCGGCCCGGCTTAACACCATGATTTTACAATCTCAGCCGATAATTGTCGTAGGCGGCGCGGTTTCCACCCGTTCGGGGGAGACGGCTGACTACTTCCGGCGGACCGGGCTGGTATGGTTTGGGCCTTGGTCTCAGTGGAACACCCTTTATCGCGGCGCGCCAGACGACCCGGTCGGCCTCATCCCCTCCCCGGAAGATCAAATCGATCTCCTATTTGATCACGTAGCTAGGCGCCTAGGCGCCGGCACTCAAATCATGGTTATCAACCAAGAGTTTGAGGGCAGATCCGATCTCTCCTCTCAGTCGGTCAAGCAGGCCGCCGATAAATACGGCCTTTCTCTCAACTACAAAGTTATCGATCAAAAGTTTCGCGATTGGGTCAACTTTAAAGATCAAGCCCAGGGAGCTGCGGCTATATTACTGTGGGTCCCCTCAGGGCCGGCGGCGGCCTTAGTTAGGACCTTAAAACCTGTTTTACCCAAAGAGACTCTATTTTTAACTCACGCCTTAAATCCCCCGGGCGTAGAGCTTTGGGATTTAACGACCGGCCTTTGGGAGGGCATGATTTTTCCTTCAATATTGTTTCCTGATTCCATCATGGTCCAAGCTTACGACGGGGTAATCAATCACTACGGCCCCAAGGGCTTAAACCCGAGCTACCTATCATATCTAGGCGTAGCCCAGGCTCAGATCATGGCCAGATCCTTAATGAACCTCTCGCCAGGGAACAAAAATGAAGCTGTCCGCAAGGCTTTAAACGCCGAAGATGGCGGCGGGACCATGCTAACTAATAATGTCGTCTTTGGTACGGGCCTCCCTCCAAAGAGCTCGGCTTTTCTAGCCGTGGTCACCAAAAACCGCAACTGGAAGCCCCTTGGCGCCGTCCAAAACCAGGCTCAGTAAGCTTTAAGCCGATAGTAAGCTTTCTTTATGCCGACAGTAATTAAGCCGCCAAAAGACAATACTACCAAAAAACAATAATACCAAAAGACAATACAACCAAAAGACAATGCCGCCAAAAGATAGCCCTAAGAGATAACCCGATAAGACAACTTAAAGGAGATAATTTTAGTGTCGCCAGAAACGAAAAACTCTCCCGTTCGTGAGACGCCTAATCAGCCGGCGCCATCGGTTAGTCCAAACTCTCCGGCCCTGCGCTGCCCATCGTGCGGCTATAACGTCCCCATGCCGGCTCAAGCCTGCCATAAATGCGGCTTTGATTTTCGCTCAGGCCGAAAGCCCGAGCCTATACCCTCTCTGGAAGAGGAAACTAGCCGCAGGGTTTACTATTTGATCGGCGCTGCGGCCTTAGTTGTCATAATAGTTTTAGCTTTTATTTTTCTCTCTAAGCCCGATGAACCCGTAGCCAATGCCCCAAGCGCGCCAACCGCCATAGGTAGCGGCTCTCCCATTATCCAAGTTCCGCCACAAACCGAGAGCGCCCCCCTGGTTAACCCGGCTAAAACTATTCAGACGACCAGATCCATAGCTGATCAGGCCGACGAGCGAGTTGAGAAGATGAAAGAACTTGAAGATTTGGAAAATCCCTAAAACCTTATGTTATCCAATAAACGATGTTCGCCAAAAAATTTTAGAGCCTCTAGCCTTTGGCGGCTTTTAGTCTTTCTTAATGGTGTTTTTTAGCGGCCTTTTTTATTGGCTTTTTTTAAACCCTTTGTTTTTTTCTGGCTTGTTTTTGCTAACAATATTTTCGGACGGCGCTTTTTAAGGCCATCTTCGGAAGGCGCTTTCGCCGGCCTTTTCAGAAGCTTATTGGTAGGCCTTTTTCGCAAGTTTTTTTTCGTAGCTTTTTTTGGCGGCTAATTTGGCTTAAACGCCCAAAGCTAACTTTGGAGATCTTGATGGCGGCTTTTAAATTTAGGCTTGATTTTATGATAAGCCTTAGGAAAAAACGCGAAGAAGAAGCCGCTGTTAAACTGGCCAGAAGGCTAGCAAGCATCAGGGAACTAGAAAAATTAATAGAGGCTCTAGAAAATAACTTAGCCCAAGCGGCCCAAGAGATAAGCGATCTAGGCCGGGCCGGAAAACTAACTGGTCCACTTTTACTTCTCTTTAGTTCTCACCAAGAGAGAGTCAGAAAAGAAATAAAGAAAAATCTTGAACTTCTAAGCCTCAGCCGGCGTCAAGAGGTCATAGAGAGAAAGGCCTTAAATAAGGCCGTAACCGACCGCCGGATCATGGAAAAGGTCAAGGACAACCAAAAATCGGCCTGGCGCCTAGAGCTAGAGCACGATGAACAAAATAACATGGAGGAGTTGGCGGCTCTTTCAAAGGCCAAAAGACTCCGGGATAATCGCGATGAAAACGAGAACTCCAACAACCATAGGGCGTGAAAAGCCCAAAAATATACCGTCAAGAACGGCCCCGGCCCCAGCGCCTTCAGCCCCTTCGGCCCCGATAGCCCCGCCGGCGCCTCGTTCTTTAAGTAACGGAAGTACTGGTAGTGCTGGTAATACTGGCAGTGCCGGTAGCACTAATAATCTTCCTAAGGAAGCCTCCAAAACACAATCTAGCCCCAAAAGAAAGTCAAACCGTCCGACTCCGGTCTTCTCTATTCTCCGTTTAATTTTCCTCGTGGCCTTAGTGGGCCTAATAGGAAGGCTTACGGTCTCAGCGTTGTATCCCCAATTTTTTGGTTCAACTAAGGCGTCTTCGCCTGCCGTCTCAACGGCCATCGCCGCCCCGAACCTTCCGAGCGCCGCTCCTAGCGTAAGTATGGCTCCTCTCACAAGCTCCATAACAGCTGGCGCCATGGCTAGCGGTGCGGCTATGATTTTAGAAGCTAACCTTTCGGCTGCGGCCTCATCAACAATTCCTCTGGCCCCCGATGACGAGGACTTAAGACTTCCTCAGCGTCCAGTTTTACCTCCTAGCGAGGTTCCAAGTCAGAGTAGACCTTCGGCCCCAACAGCCGTAACCCAAAATACTGCGCCTTCTAGGCCATCTACGGCGTCTTCAGCCGCCCAGACGCCGCCTCTTCCGCCAACGCCTGCGGCTAGAGAGGCCGCCAACCGTGAGGAAGAACTCAGCCGCCGGGAATTTGAGATTAACCGCCGGGAAAGAGATCTTAAAACCCGCGAGGAAGCCTTAAGATCGCTTGAAACCGATGTCGAAAGTAAAATCCGGGCCGGCGAATTGACTAAAAATGAGCTTAACTCTCTCATAGCCAGAAACCAGGCCATTTTAGATGAACAAAAGACCTTAAAAGAGCAGCAGCAAAAAGAAGAAGACGTGCGCAAGGCCGCTAGCGTAGAACACTTGGTGGCGGCATTTAAAACCATGAAGCCTGAGGAAGCTGGCCTTTTAATAAGCAGCATGGATGACTCGGTGGCCGTCTCAATCCTCTCGGCTATGCCCGGCCCCAATGCTGGCCGAATTTTAGCCAACGTCACTCCCGATAAAGCGGCCAGATTAGTTAAATCCTTAAGCCAAAATAAGTTAGACCCCATGGCCATTTTGGACGCCCAGCCTCAGACATCCGGACAACTGCCGGCCAACTGACGCGTGTGGCTTGACGCTCTCCAAACCTGACCTGACTTAACATAACCCGACCTGACCTGACTTAACCTAACCTAACTTAACTTAAGTCTAAAAAACTAAGCCCCGGTTGCCTGTAAGGCACCGGGGCTTAGTTTTTAGCCTTCTTAAGTTACCTTAAAATGGTTTTTTAAATACCGCCCCGGTCTCAAGTTCTCTTTCGATCTCAAGTAAGCGGTTGTATTTACAGATTCTCTCGCTCCGAGATAAGCTCCCGGTCTTGATCTGGCCGGCGTTGGTGGCTACGACTAAGTCGGCGATAAAGGTATCTTCCGTTTCCCCTGAGCGGTGTGAGACTACGGCAGTGTAACCGGATTTGTGGGCTAAATTTATGGCCTCCAAAGTTTCGGTAACGGTTCCGATCTGGTTAACCTTAATGAGGATGGAATTTCCGACCTTCTCTTTGATGCCCCTAGCTAGGCGGGCGGTGTTAGTCACAAAAATATCGTCTCCGACTAACTGGACCTTCCCTCCCAAGGCCGCCGTGAGCTCGGCCCAACCGGCCCAATCATCTTCGGCTAAGCCGTCTTCAATGGAGACGATGGGATACTTTTTGATCCAGCCGCCATAGAGGGCGATCATGTCGGCTACTGATTTGGTGGATTTATCGGATTTAGAGAAAACGTATTTTTTCGTTTTAGAATTATAAAATTCCGAGGCCGCAGCGTCTAAGCAGATGACCACGTCTGAGCCGGGCTTGTAGCCTGCGGCCTTAATGGCTTTGACGATAGCTTCTAAGGCGCTTTCGTTGTCTTTAAAGTCCGGGGCAAAGCCGCCCTCATCGCCGACGGCAGTTGAGAGCTTAGCGTCGCTTAAGATCTTTTTTAGGCTATGGAAGACTTCAGCTCCGCACCTTAGGGCTTCGGCAAAGGTGTCGCCAAAAAGGGGCATGATCATAAATTCTTGGAGATCGATGTTGTTACTGGCGTGTGAGCCGCCATTGATGATGTTCATCATCGGCCTCGGCAGCTGCCTACCCCCAACCCCGCCTAAGTACTGGTAGAGAGGTAGTCCAACGTAATCGGCCGAAGCCACGGCAACAGCCATGGAGGTCCCCAATATGGCGTTGGCGCCCAACTTACTTTTGTTTTCAGTGCCGTCTAAATCGAGCAGAATTTGATCTACGGCTGACTGGTTGGTGGCTTCTTGGCCAATTAAGGCTGGAGCGATGATGTCGTTAACATTTTTAACGGCTTTAGTTACGCCCTTGCCGCCGTAACGTTTGGGGTCTTTGTCGCGGAGCTCTAAAGCCTCGTGAACCCCGGTTGAAGCACCCGAAGGGACGCTGGCTTTGCCCGAAATACCGTCTTTGAGAACAACTTCTACGGCCACCGTAGGGTTACCGCGGGAGTCGAGTATCTCCCAGGCCTGGACATCGGAAATATACATGGCTCCTCCTTTAAACGGCCCACGGGCCGCCAAGTAGTTTAGTTCCGGGACAAAACGCCCGGGTATAAAAAATTCAACTTCTTCTTAGCGCGATGAGGCAGGTTCAGCTACGACGACGTATTCGTCGCCTTCGATAGATAGAATCAAGGGTTCAACTTGATACTCGCCTTCGTAATCAAAGGAAAATGGTCCCGTAGCCCCACTGAAGGGTCCCATGGTCGATAGGGCGGTGACCATTTGAGCGCGGCTAGAAGCCCCGGCGTTGATAGCCGTAGCTACGGCCAGACCTGCGTCATAACCGTAGGCGGCGAACTGATTGGGTTCTCGGCCGGTAGTTTGCTGGTAGCGATCTCTAAAATATACTGATTCCTGGCGTGTGGAAAGGATGTTAAAGGCGGTAGGAATAAGGCTTGAAGCCAGATAACGACCGCTGTTTTTGGGTAGCTCGCTAGTCAACCAAAGGGGCGTCCCTAGGTAGACCATGCGGGTAACGTCATGGAAGGCCATCTGCGGGAGGATCTGGTTTAGATTGCCCGGGGTATCAGGAATATAGAGGGCCTCAAAATCCACCGGCGCCTGATATGAGGCCATAGCCCTTCGGACAGATTTGCCGCCGGTAAGAGAGGCTATGGCCTGATTCCAATCCCGGGTAGCTGGATCGTAATAAACCGAAGCCGTAAGCTGACCGCCTAAGCGCTCTAGCTCGGAGCGGTAAAAGCCCATCATGGCCTGACCGTAGGAATCATTGGGGTACAAGACCCCTAAACGAGTCATCCCCTTAACTTTAACGGCGTACCTGGCCACGGCTTCGGCTTGGTGTTTTGGCGTTAAAAAGACCCTAAACACCATGGGCCTTCCCTGGTTTAGTCCCAACCTCTGGGAGGTGGCGATCATGGGGAGCGAGGCGGTTTGCGCTGTCTGAGCTGCGGCTAAGGCCTCGGGGCTATTTAAGGGCCCAACTAAGACGACCATAGAAGGGTCATTTGCCGCCTCGTATACCAACTTAACCGTTAAAGCCGGATCACCTGTGGTATCAAACGTAACGATGGTAACCTTGTGGGCCAAATTTACCAAAGCTAATTTTAAGCCGGCTAAGATATCGGCGGCAAATCTTGAATTCTGGTCCACTGATAAGGGCAGCAACGCCCCGACTTTGATGCTCCCGTAGCCCGTTGATTCTGAAAAAGTTCCAGGGGCTCCCCCGGCTAACTGCGGTCTTTGGGCTATGGCTACCGAAGAGGCCAGGGGTTTGGGATCGTAGTTTAAGCCCGGAACCTGAGCTCCGGCTGTTGAGGGGTTAGTTTGGAGGGCCCCGAGAGCCGCTAGCCAAGGATGGGTCGGAAAATACCTCTGAAAAAAAGTAGATCTCTCGTTAAATAGAGGGCTATCACCCTTTAAGGCCGCCAGACGGGTCAGATGAAAGTAGGCTTCGGGGCCGGGATAATTTTGGCCGTACTGCCGAAAAATATTAGATAGCTCTTCATCATCAAGATGCCAAAGGCAAGCTAAAACGCCTTGATTAGCCTGATCGCGCGTAGAGGTCGTAGCCCCGCTCATGGCGCTTATATAGACTGTTAAAGCCGGTAAATACCTCTTTAAGGTAAATAAGGCCCGGGCGGCTGAGAGCCTTAAGGCCGCTTGAGAGGCTAGATCGGTTTCGTTGGGGATTAAGGCGTTGGCTCTTGAAAGGGCTTCATCGGGTCGATTGGCTAAAAGATAGAGTTCAACAATCCTAGGGTTCACTCTAGGAGTGTAGGCGCCATTGGGAAACTCCCCTGCCAAAGATTGGTAGAGATCAATTGCTTGAATAAATTGACCAGAGAGCTCAGAAGATAACCCGGCTAAGGCTAAGATGGTTTCGCGGCGAGGGCTTTGGGGGTTTTGGCTTAGATACCTACGGTAAAGGTTAGCGGCAGTGGCGTAATCTCCCCTATCGTAAGCCTGACCGGCCTGGATGGTCAGATCGCT
>JAITJB010000083.1 GCA_031279155.1 Deltaproteobacteria bacterium
GCGCTTTTGGCCGATTTTCATGACCCAGGAGACAAAATTTCTCGGGTCAAGCGAGATTTCCACGATTTTGCATTAAAATACCTTATGTTGTCAAGTCTGGCCCGGGCCGAGTCTTAACAGAAATTTTAAAATTGAAAATTTTATATTTTAAATTGACAAAACAAGATCCACGACCATTCTTTTATGACAATGGCTAGCAATTTTCATCTGGCCTTTTGCCCTAAATTACGGTATTATAGCCAAGTCCAATCAGAGGCCAGGCCTTCTGGCTGGCCAAATAAATAATCAAGGAGCGGATAGTGACTCATGACATTAAAGATCTGTCTTTAGCCGAAAAGGGTAATGACAGGATTCAATGGGCGGCCCAGAGCATGCCCGTTTTGGCGCTGATAGAACAGCGATTTAAAAAGGAAAAACCGTTAGCCGGCTTAAGGCTCGGTCTTTGCCTTCACGTAACTACCGAGACCGCCTCTCTTTGCCGGACGCTAAAAGCCGGTGGAGCTCAGGTCTTTTTGTGCGCCTCTAACCCCTTATCCACCCAAGACGATGTGGCCGCTGCCCTCGTCAAATACGATGACATCCCAGTTTTCGCTATCAAAGGCGAGGATAACGAGGTATACTACAAGCACATCAACGCAGTTTTGGACGCCAAGCCCCAAATAACCATGGATGACGGGGCCGATCTTCTGTCCACGCTCCATTCAGAGAGGGCCGCGACTATTTCCGAGGTCTTAGGCGGAACGGAGGAGACCACCACCGGCGTCATCCGCTTAAGAGCCATGGCCGCCGAAAAAGTCCTCTTATATCCCGTTGTGGCCGTCAACGACGCCATGACCAAGCACTTTTTCGATAACCGCTACGGCACTGGCCAGAGCACCATTGACGGCATGATCAGGGCCACCAACCGCCTCTTAGCTGGTTCCGTCTTTGTGGTCTGCGGCTACGGCTGGTGCGGGCGCGGCGTAGCCAAGCGGGCTTCGGGCATGGGCGCTAGGGTCGTGGTTACCGAAGTCGATCCCTTAAAGGCCTTAGAAGCCATCATGGACGGCTTCGATGTCCTCCCCTTAAGTGAAGCCGCCAAAACCGGCGACTTTTTCGTGACCGTTACCGGCGACATAAATGTCATCCGCCGCGAGCACTTCCAGGTCATGAAGAGCGGGGCCATTGTCTGCAACAGCGGTCACTTTAATGTTGAGCTCGATTTAAAAGGCTTAGCTGAGATCTCAACGGCCCGCCGTGAGGTCCGCGAATATGTTGAGGAATTTACCCTCAAAGATTCTTCGCGCCACATCTACGTCTTAGGCGAGGGCCGCTTAGTAAATTTAGCTACCGCCGAAGGGCACCCCTCGAGCGTTATGGACATGAGCTTTGCTAACCAAGCCTTAGCTGCCGAATACGTCAAAGCCAACGTTGGCCGTATGCCGCTAGACGTTTTCCCGGTTCCCAGCGAAATCGATCACGAGATAGCTCGCCTAAAGCTCAAAGCCATGGGCTACACCATCGATGAGCTGACCGAAGAGCAGAAGGCCTATCTGGCTTCTTGGAAGTCTGGTACCTAGCTCGTAAAAACGATACCTAAAAACGATATCAAAAAACAATCTTGGGGCCCCAAAAAGACTTTTGGGCCCCCCAAGATTGTATAGCCCGTTTAGCCCGTTTAGTTTCGATAGCCTTGGCTAGTTTCGATGGTTTCGATAGTTTTGATTGCCTGGCTCTTAGTTTTTAGCCTAGATCTTGTTTTCGTTTTAATTTACACCGCGCTATCTTTACCCGGAAAAATCATGTTAAAAATACAAAATTTAAAAGACCGCCAAAATATTGGCGGCCAGAGTAGTTATTTCCTGACTAGAATGATCCAAAAGCCTGATTTTAAAATTTCTAGCCGGGTTGTTATTTTTTTTAATGTCTTGGCTTTCCTGGCCTTCTTAGCTTTCGTGGCTTTCTTTATTGGGGGCTCAAAAGCCAATGCCGATACCGCTCAAGCTGAAATCCTCTTGACGGCTGAGCTCGACCGCTTAAAACACGGTTTTGAAAATGAGATCAAACAAGCCGGTAACCAAAACCAGATCTCAGCTCTAGCCATACGAGCCGCAGCCCTAGCCTGGGCCACTTCGGCCTCGGCTGTGGGCGGAAATTTAACGGCTATCCCCGAAGACCGTCTGGCCTATTTTGACCGGGAATGGGAAAAGGCCAAAGACTCCTGGCCGACCAGGGAGATCTTGGCCCTCAGAATGTACTTTGAGGCTGTAGGCCGCTTGGCTATCTCGGTAGCCCTCTTAGAGGAGGACGCCGAAACCTTTGAATCACTTAGCTTACTACTAACCGGAACAGATTTTTCGGGCTTTGGCTTGGCCCGGACTAAGCTTGCTCAATTGGCCGAAGACCGGGTATTTTGGTCTAACCGCCTGAGCTCTTTGGCGACCATCATCATTAGGCTCCAGAGCCCAGATCAAAACAGCCATTTAATCGATCAAATTGAAGATTTAATCAACCGCTCCGAGGTCATCTCCAGGCGCGCCGATATCCACTATCAGGCCCGCATGGAGCTTTTGTACCTAAATAACGCCCAGAGTTTAGCCTCCATGCTTTTTCTGATGGCTAAATCCAAGGCTTCCCCCATCGTCGAGCAAGCTACCATCATGGAGACGGCCTGGCAGAAGCATATTGATGGCGACAATCAGGTAGCCGATCTCAATAGCTTAACCTGGGTAGCCAACACCCAGATATCCTTTCCCTTGGCCTGGTGGGTAGCCTCCGGGCGCTTGAACGCCGTTGACTAATGAGTAGTGCTGACTAATGCGGCTGACAAATTGATGGTGTTGATTAATGCGGCGCAAAAGTATGTCGTTGATTAAAGATTACGATATGACCTTGTGAAGTAGAAAGGAGTGATCATCTCCGACCTTAGATTCCTCAAGACAGGCCATAAGGCGCAGAGCCGCCAATTCTGGCTCGCCATCGCTGAGACATTGCTCCAAAAGATCCCCGTCAATACTCTCCCAAACCCCATCGGAACATATTAAAAACAGATCGCCATTTTTAAGTAGTACCTTTCGGGTAAAAACTTCGATATTTACGGTACTGCCGCCCTGGATAGCGCTGGTAATTAAATGGCGCTGAGGGTGATGGCGGATGTCTTCAAAGGATATTAGGCCTTCTAGGTAGAGGTTGTAGACGGTACTGTGATCGCGGGAAAGTAAATCAACTGAACCGCGCCGGCTTCGGTAGACCCGGCAGTCGCCGCAGTTAAAAATGGTCGCGCTATCGCCTTTACGCCACAAGCCGGCCACCGTTGAACCTAAACCAACGAGCTGCGGCTGACCTAAGCCTAAAGAATTCAGCTTTTGGGAGGCTAGATTAAGACAGTTGACTAAAAGATCTCTATGGTCGCTCTCGGGGCTAAATTCCGGTAGCTCTTTTAGAGCTTCTAAAACAATCTTAGAAGCCTGAGCTCCGCCTGGCCCGCCGCCCATGCCGTCAGCAACAGCTACAAGAAAACCGGGCTCGGTTGCGACCATGGGGGCTTCCATAAGAAAGCCCTGGAAGATATCGCCGGCTAGGACGGCGTCTTCGTTAAATTTCCGGTCAAGACCGGTGTTAGTGAAAATGATCACCAACATGCCCATGCCTTAGACGAGGGTTCTCACCTGTAGTCAAGCCCTCGTGTGACCCTTAATTCACGGTAGACCGAGAAGAACTTGTTGGAGTGGCCTATGGCGCTGATCAAGATCCTCTCGATGTCTTCTAAGTCGTTGTTGTTGATGACCGTGTCCAGAGACAGGCTAAAAGCCGTCAGATCGTCTAAGGAGGTAAAGCCCTTACCTACGACCACGACAAACATGTCGTGGCGGGTAGCCAACTCTAAGCTATTGACGGCCCGGATGATCTGGTTAGTGGTCAGCGAAGCCCCGTAATAGTCTTCCTGGATGATGATCAACTGGAAACGACCGAACTTAAGCTGCTTGACGGCATCGCGGATGTTTAAGGCCGCTGAGACCCGATAACCCATGCTGGTGAGTTTATCGGTGAGTTTTTCTTGGGTCTCCTCGCTATCGAAGGCGATCATAGCCGCCTTCATGCCTTCGGGCAGATCGCTATCAAAATCTGGCGGCAAACCAAAATCCGGCGGCGGCATACCGGGGACATTAAATGGTGAACTAGCTCCGCCCTGTCCTCTCATGGTCGAGCGCGGCGCCGACATGGTGGCCCGGGTAGGGGGCGCAGGGGGCGGCGGAGGCGGGGCAGCCGAAGAAGCTGGCGCGCCTCCAGCGGCCGCAGCCCCTTCCGGGGGATCTTCAAGCGATATCTCCATGACCCGGCGTTCCGGTAAGGTCATGGTGTTTTTACTTTTACAGTTCGGGCAGACAAAGGTAAAGGGCCGCCCGAAAGGGATCTTTTCTTCGGAGATGTTAAGTTTTTTTTGGCAGGTTTGGCATTCAATGAGCATAGATTAAACTCCCTTGGTTATGACCACTGAGCTAGGTAGCCTAGGTAGCTTTGTTAGCCTTGCTAGCCGAGATTTAGCTAGTCTAGCTAGCCAAGTTTTAGATAGCGTAGCTTGGCTTAGCCAACTTAGCTGCGGCTCCGGCCGCCTGCGGCGGCTTGGGGAGGGGTAGCCGCCTGCTGGACCGCCGCCTGAGCGGCAGCGGCTTGGGCTGCCGCCGCATCGGCGGCAGCTAAGGCGTCTTCTTCTTCGGTGTGAGGCTCTAAGGTTAGCGTATCTAAGTCGTAGACCGATTCGCCGGCTAGAGCCTTGATGTTATCGATACCCCGGCTCATGATGGTCTTTTTGGAGCTAAAGGTCTTAGCGGTATCTTCGGTGATGCTCTTTTCTTTAAAGAGATCTAAGATGTGCTGATCAAAGGTCTGATAACCCAAGGGCCTCATGGACTCAATGGAGTTATAGAAGGTCTTATCGGGCTGCTCGCCATTGGTAATGATATCTCTAATGATAAGGCTGACCCCCATGATCTCGAGGGCGGCCACGCGCCCGCCGCCGATTCTAGGTAGTAACCTCTGGCTAACTACCCAACGCAGGGTATCGGCTAAGCGGACCCTAATAAGTTTTTCCTCGTCGTGGTCGAAAAGACCGATGATGCGGTTAACGGTGGTGCCGGCATCGACGGTGTGGAGAGTGGAGAAAACTAAGTGGCCGGTTTCAGCCGCTGAGAGGGCCATTTCTACGGTTTCGCGATCGCGCATTTCGCCCACTAAGATGACTTTGGGCGCTTGGCGCAGGGCGGCCCGCAGGCCTTCGGAGAAGTTTCTAAAATCCGTACCCAACTCGCGCTGGTTGAAGGTGGACATCTTAGGCGTGTGGATAAACTCCACCGGGTCCTCCAAGGTGACCACGTGGACAGCTTGGGTGCTATTTATCTCATCTAAGATGGCGGCCAAGGTCGTGGTCTTACCGGTGCCGGTAGCTCCGGTCACTAAGATGATGCCGTTTTTCTCCTTGGCCATATTGTAAAAAGAGTGCGGTAGCCCCAAATCATCAATGGATCTGATGTAGTTTTCCAGCTTCCGCATAACGATACTATAGCGGCCCTGCTGAGAGAAGATATTGACCCTGAAGCGGGCTTTGTTTTCTAAGTTGAAAGACAGATCGCAGCTACCGGTATCTAGTAAAGTACCGATCAGGTGGCGATCGCCTCGTAATAAGCTCAAGGCCAAGGCCTCGGTCTGGTAGGCCGTCAGAGACCTTATCTCGGGCTGGAAATAAGCGGGAATAAGCTCGCCGCCGCTCTCTACTTGGATGGGGTGGCCAACGGTCATGTTGATGTCGCTGACATCGGGAGCAGCGTTTAAGAGCTTACCTAAGATATACTCAAGGTGAAAAAGATGAAGCATGTTAAACGTCCGTAAAGTCTTCGGGGGAAGAGGTCAAGTATTGGCGGAACTTGGTCTTTTCCACGCAGAAGGTGTAAGCGTCATTGGGCGTGATACGGCCGGCTAAGAGGTGATCCAACAGAGCGTCGTCCATTGACTGCATCCCGAACTTGCGTCCCGTTTGGATGGTGGTGGCGATCTGGTGGATCTTGTGTTCACGTATGAGATTGCGGACGGCGGGGGTAGCTAAGAGGATCTCCTGGGCTGCCACCCGACCTTGTTGGTCGGCCCGCCTAAAGAGCGTCTGGGCAATCACGGCCCTTAAAGCGTCAGCCAAGGAAGCCCGGATTTGGGCTTGCTCGTTGGCCGGGAAGATATCGATGATGCGGTCTATGGTACTCGAGGCCGAAGTCGTGTGGAGCGTACCCATGACTAAGTGTCCGGTGTTAGCCGCTTCCAAGGCCAAAGCAATGGTCTCTAAGTCCCTGAGCTCGCCAACCATTATGATGTCAGGATCCTCGCGCAGGGCGCCCCTTAGGGCGCTAGCAAAACTTCGGGTATGGGTATGGATCTCGCGGTGGTTGACTAGGCACTTATTACTCTTATGGACAAATTCTACCGGATCTTCGATGGTTAAAATGTGATCGTTTCGGGTTCGGTTGGCGTGATCGATAATCGTGGCTAAGGTGGTCGATTTACCGCTGCCGGTGGGGCCAGTCACCAAGACCAGACCTTTAGGGAGGGAAGCCAGTTTTCCGATGACCGGCGAGAGGCCGAGCTCCTCAACCGTGGGGATGACAGTCGGAATTTCTCTAAAAACCGCGCCTACGCCCCACTTTTGATTGAAAAAATTGGCCCTATATCTGGCTATGGTTGGTATCTCATAGCCAAAATCCACATCGCCGGTCTCCTCGAAGATCTTGACCTTTTCTTCCGGGGCGATCTCATAAAGCATTTTTTTTAGTTCAGTGTTGTCGAGAACGGGATAGCGGATCTTCTCTATCCGGCCCTTTAAGCGCAAAAGCGGTTGGTTACCAGAGGCCAGATGGAGATCGGAAGCTCCCATTTCGTGCATAAATCTAAAAAAAGCGTCTATTACAGCCAACTAAATACCTCATAGCACCATAGAGGAGTGTTTACGGATATATAAGATCATAAGTATAATCTTATATTTTATATGTTTACGTTACTTAATAAGATAATCTACTTACAACATCATTATTAGTATAGCACTTTGAAAATTATGTGTCAAACATGGCCGGCCCGAGATGGCATAGAAAAAAGTATTTGGGCAACAAAAAAATATTCGGCAAAAAAAAATGTTAGGCCAGAAAAACTAAAAAGCCAAAAAAAATAATTAGATACAGAAGTTATCTGGTCAAAAGTTTGGCCAAAAATTTTGACCGCATATTTTATTTTTAAGAACAAACAAAATCTAACATAGCTTTGAATATACCGTAATTTGAGCTTAGAGACAAGGGCATTGGGCTAACGGAGAGGCTTTTGAAAACTAGCGAGCATTAGGGCAATAAGCCGGCAAATTTTGGGCCCGAAAATATTTAGCGCACGAAAATAATTAGCCATTCGAAAATACGCCCGGCTAAAGGGCCAGGCAAGTTCCCAAGGAACTCACCAGGGAAGTCGCCAGGGAGCTCGCCAGGCTCCTCACCATAGAAACTGGCTGGCCTAATCAGAAACCTTATCGCGGATTTTAGCCCAGGTATCTTTTAAAGAGACAATGCGGTTAAACACCCTCTCGGAATCGGTGTAGTCGCGGTCGGCTATAAAGTAGCCTAAGCGTTCAAACTGGAAGCGCTGTCCGGCTTCAATTTTAGCCATGGATTCCTCCAAGACGGCGCTTTGTCTTTCGATTAGAGAGAATTCATTTAGCTCATTTTGTAAATCCCCGGTCGGCCTTGGAGTTTTAAAGAGCCGATCGTAGAGCCTGACCTTGGCCCGGACGTTGTGGGCGGCCGATACCCAGTGAATTATGGCCGGCTTTTTGCCGTTTTTACCGCTCTTTTGGCCCAAGCCCCTAGGTTCATCGGAGTAAGTACACCTGAGTTCGGTAACTTGCCCGGTAGAATCGGTTATGACTTCGTGGCAGTGGATGTACTTGGACCATCTAAGCCGCACTTCCCGGTCCGGGGCCAACCTAAAAAAACCTTTAGGGGGATTTATCTCAAAATCCGAGCGTTCGATATAGATTTCCCTAGTAAGCTTAAGATCGCGAAAGCCAAATTTCTGGGGCTCGTCAGGGTAATAGGGGGCCTCGACGATTTCGACAACTTCTTGGGGAAAGTTTTCAATAACGACCTTTATGGGATCGAGCACGGCTAAGATCCGCTTGACCTTGGGATTTAAGTCGTCGCGGACGGCCTTTTCTAGCCAATCTATCTCTATCCAACTGTCCTTTTTAGCTACGCCAATGCGCTCACAAAATAGCCTAATAGACGATGGGGTAAGGCCCCGGCGCCTTAGGGCGGCTAAGGTCGGAAGCCTTGGGTCATCCCAGCCGCTAACAAAGTTTTCTTTAACTAGCTGCAGGAGCTTACGCTTACTCATCATGGTGTATTCGAGATTTAAGCGCGCAAACTCTATCTGCCTGGGCCTAGGCGAGGGCCAGTTGAGTTTTTCTAGCACCCAATCGTAGAGCGGGCGGTGATCTTCAAATTCTAAAGTACAGATGGAATGGGTGACGCCCTCAATGCCGTCAGACAAACACTGGGCGTAATCGTACATGGGGTAGATAACCCATTTTTGGCCAGTTCGATGGTGGGTAACTTTTTTGACGCGGTAGAGAGCCGGATCGCGCATGTTTAAATTGGGAGAATTCATGTCGATCTTAGCTCTAAGGAGCTTTTGACCTTCCTCAAATTCCCCGGCCCGCATGCGGCGGAAGAGATCTAAATTTTCCTCAACCGAGCGGTCTCGATAGGGGCTAGGTCTCCCGGGCTCGGTTAAAGTGCCTCGGTAAGCCTTAACCTCTTCAGGCGAGAGATCGCAGACGTAGGCGTCAGAGGAGACAATGAGTTTTTCAGCGCACTCATATAGCTTCTCAAAGTAATCAGAGGCATAATAGAGGCGATCTTCCCAGTTAAACCCGAGCCAGCGGACGTCGTTTAAGATGGAATCGACGTACTCTACGTCCTCTTTAACCGGGTTGGTATCATCGAAGCGCATGTTGCAGCGCCCTTTGTAATCACGAGCTAGGCCAAAATTTAGGCAGATGCTCTTAGCGTGTCCGATGTGGAGGTAGCCGTTGGGTTCCGGGGGAAATCGGGTCATTACGTGAGTATACTGCCCGGCAGCTAAATCCTCGTCAATAAAAGTCCTAATAAAACTCTTCGGTCGTTCTTCGTTTTCCATGGGTCCTTTCCGGTCTGAAGCTTTCAGTCGCTAGTTAGTTTGTAGTAAAAGGCAATAATTTCCATAAAATAGTACGTTTTGCTGGAACAAAAAATAGCCCTAAGCTCCGGGAGATATTGACAATCTCACGCAGGCACAGCGAGGGCGGCTTGTTTAGAGAGACTTAGAAAAAAAATGGACCTAATATAAATAGGCCGCTAGCAATCGTTTTTTCGTGAGAAAGTAAACATTGACCCGACCGGAAATGATCGGTCATTGGTTATTGTAGGCTAAAACTCAAATTCAATCAACACATTTACTTTTAGGGCCCTAGGCTTGGCTAAATTGGCGTTAGAACTTGGAAACTTAGATCGGATTGCGTTTCTAGAATTTTAAAACTAGCGCCCCCTCCAAGACCAGTCAATGCCAGTGATGACCAATGCGACCAATGCCCCTTGTCAGACCAAGATGGTTTAAGGTAGTATTGTGGACACACAGCCCGGCTTTTTTGGCTGCGGTTAGGAGCTCGGCTAATTTTAGAGCCAAACGAGTGGTTGGTTTAAAAAAACCTAATGATTGGGTTGCGTCAAAATAACTGCCGTTTTTATAAGGCAAAAATCTTATTGGCCCTTGTTTAAGTTGGTCGATTGGTGTATATTATTCCTAAGGTTAAGTTTCGCCTAGCCTCTGGTTCTATTTTCATAATATTAGACTAAAACGCTTTATTTTTCTGACAAAATAAGTCGCTTTGAGCCCTAATCTCGAAATAACCCACACCAACACGGAGACACCATGTCGAAGCCCATTCGCGTTTTGCTGGCCTCCTCTGAAGTCTCGCCCTTGGCCTCCACAGGCGGCCTGGCCGAGGTTGCCGGAAGCCTTCCTCAAGCCTTAACCGAGGTTGGGCTGCCCACGATGGTGGTCATGCCAGCTTATCCAGAGGCTCTGGCCAAAGCCAAGATTAGCGGGCCGAAACTTTTGCTCGCGGTTTCCATGGGTGTGGAGTTGGTGGAATTTGAGGTACTTATTGGCCAATTAACCAGTGAGGTGCCGGTCTACCTGATCCGCTGCGACAAATTTTTTGACCGGCCAGGCTTATACGGTGAGGGCCGAACCGGCTACTTAGATAACCCTGAGCGCTTTACTTTTTTTTCAAGGGCCGTTATCGAGCTCTTAGAGCACTTACCACAAAAGCCTCAGGTCATCTTAGCTAACGATTGGCAGACAGGCTTAATCATGCCCTACCTCTTGGAGGCCGGTCCTCAAGCGCCCAAAGGCATTTTTATCATTCACAATCAGGGTTACCTAGGATTGGCGCCGCCCAGCTTAGTTAGCGAGATAGGATTACCTGACCGCTACTACGGGGTTGAGGGCTTAGAGTACTACGGGCAACTGAGCTTTCTTAAAGCCGGTATCGTCTTCAGCCAAGCTGTGGTCACCGTCTCCCCTAGTTACGCCAAAGAGATCCAGACCCCTGAGGGCGGAAACGGTCTCGACGGGGTCTTAAGGCTTTACGCCGGTAAACTTCACGGCATCGTTAACGGAGTTGATTACGTCCAGTGGAACCCCATGACCGACCCCTATATCGCCGCTAACTACAGTGCCGACGATCTAGCCGGCAAAAAAATCTGTAAGCTGGCCTTAAGAAGAGAACTAAATTTAAGCGGCCCCGATCGCCCCCTTTTCGGCATGGTCAGCCGGCTCACGGCTCAAAAGGGCTTAACTTTAGTCGTTGAGAGCGCTTCTGAGCTCTTTAAGTTAGGGCTCGATCTGGTCATCTTGGGGAGCGGCGAGCCCTGGTTTGAGGAAAAGCTTACGGCCATGGCCGAAGATTATCCCGACAACATGCGCCTGGTGCTCGGCTATAATTCCCAAATGTCCCACCGGATCATAGCTGGATCGGACTTTGTCTTGGTCCCCTCGCTCTATGAGCCCTGCGGCCTTATTCAGCTCTACGGCCTTCGCTACGGAACTATCCCCGTTGTTAGGGCCATCGGCGGGCTAAACGATACTGTCCGCGACTATGCCGGCCAAAACCCGGCTGGCCTTTGGGATAACGGCTTTAAGTTTAGTCAATTTCAGCCAGGGGCCTTAGTTAGAGCTGTCCGCAGGGCCTGCGAGCTCTACGCCGCCCCCGGCGAATGGGCTAAAATGAGTAACATGAATCTTAAAGAGGACTTCTCCTGGACCGCTTCGGCCCAGTCGTATGCCAAATTGATCCAAAAGGTGGCTTCAGCCTAAAAAAAAGGATCTAGGAGAAGACCCTTGGCCAGTCCCCGCTATTTAGTCATCCACGGTCACTTCTATCAGCCGCCTCGGGAAAACCCCTGGAGCGGAACGCTCCCGGTTCAACCATCGGCTGCGCCCTACCACGATTGGAACGAGCGCGTCAGCCGCGAGTGTTACGGCCCCAACACCCGGGCTAGGATCTTAAATTCTTCTGGGAAGATTACTAAAATCATCAACAACTACGCCCATATTAATTTTAATATGGGCCCGACCTTAATGTCTTGGATGAAATCAGCCGATCCCGTGACCTTGGAGTTAATCGCCCAGGCTGATCGCATGGGATCCCAAGCAAACGGCGGTCACGGGCCGGCCATAGCCCAAGTTTTTAACCACATCATCATGCCGCTGGCTAATTTTAGGGATAAGCAGACACAGGTTCTCTGGGGCGTGGGTTGGTTTAAGCATACCTTTGGCCGGGCGCCCGAAGGCATGTGGCTAGCTGAAACGGCGGTTGATACGGAAACCTTGGCTACTTTAAGCCGGGCCGGCATAAAATTTACTATCCTTGCCCAAAATCAAGTTGACGCCATTAGGCCGCTGTCAGATAAGAGGCACGACGCCTGGCAGGCTACTAGCTCAGTAGACCCTAGGCAGCCCTATAGGGTCTTTTGGGGACGCGGGGCTAGCGACTTTATCGACGTTTTTGTCTACGACGGCCCGGTCAGCCGATCGATTGCTTTTGAAAATCTACTTCGCGATGGTAAAGCCTTTAAAGCTAGGATTACCGAGGCTTTTGGCGCGCCCTACCCCGAGGGCCGCCCCCGCTTAGTAAACTTAGCTACCGATGGCGAGAGCTACGGTCACCACTGCCAGTTTGGGGAAATGGCTTTAGCTTGGCTGATTGAAAACCTAGCCGACGGCCCCGATCCCATCAAGCTTACGACTTATGGCCAGTATTTAGCTCAATTTCCGCCCACCCTGGAAGCTAGGATAGTTGAATGTAGCTCTTGGAGCTGCGCTCACGGCGTGGAGAGATGGCGTTCGGACTGCGGCTGTCATATCGGCGGCGGCGCTGGTTGGAATCAAAAATGGCGGACCCCTCTGCGCGACGGCTTAAACTGGCTCCAGATCCGCTTAGCCGATATCTTTGAGACCCACGGTAGCCGCTACCTAGAAAACCCCTACGAGGCTAGAGATAATTACATCGAGGTTTTAGCTTCAAACTACGATGAAGCTGTCCGCGAAGCCTTCTTAGATCGTTTTGCAAAAAAGAACATAGACGCCAAAGGCCGGCAAGCGGCCATGATCCAGCTTGAGGCTCAGCTGATGAGTCTTTACATGTTTACCAGTTGCGGCTGGTTTTTTGACGATCTGGCCGGGCTTGAGCCGGTCCAAAACCTCAGGTACGCCCAGAGGGCTATCGCCTTAGTGGGGGAACTCTCAAATTCCGATCTTACCGAGGGGCTCTTAGCTTACCTAAGACGAGCCCGCCCCAATGACCCGGCTTACCTTGACGGCGAAGCGGTCTGGAATAAACTGGTGGCCCCTGAAAGTCTCCCCATCGATCTATGCTCGGCCCATTGGGCGGCGGCCAGTATTTTTGGCGTTAAAGAAGCCTTGGCCGAATTTATCGATATAAAATTTACCGAGCTTGAGGCCACACTTACCGAAAATACCGACGGGGCTAGGATGCTAGCCGGGCGGGTAGCTATAACGGATCGCAGGTTAGGGGAACCCTCAATCGAAAAGACGGTCTCAGCTTCAACCGACCAGGGCGGCCGAAATCTAATTGTAACCGTAAGCGACCCCGGTCAATCAGGCGAAACAATTTACTCATCAAGGGAAAGTAAGTTTTCCTTAGACACCTTGTGGCCCAGCGTTCGGCAGGGCTTACTATCGGATTTGGTGACTGATTTTTTTGCCGATTTAAGATCGTATACTCAGAAAGCCTTCAGTCACTCCCGGGAGCTTTTAGTTCAGTATAGTCAGACCACCAAGCCGCTTGATTGGCTCTCGCGCTTTGTCTTTAGGGTAGTTGCCGAAACCAAACTCGACGCTTTCTTAGGCACCATGGAAGAAGGCAAACAGATGGATTTAGCCCGCTTAAGCGAGCTATTGGGCGATCGCGAGATGGGCGGCTCATTTCAAAACGAGCCGGTTCTAAATAAAGCCGCCCAAAACTATCTTAAAAAGCTCTACGCTCTGACCTCTGAAATAGCTACC
>JAITJB010000118.1 GCA_031279155.1 Deltaproteobacteria bacterium
ATGAAAGAGAAATTCGTGATGTTCACGAGGGCAGGTTGAATTTGCGAGCGGTTCAATTTTAACGATTACCCCCTGTCTTTTAACGGTTACTCGAAAAAATGCACCGCTCGGCTGTAATTGGAAAAACGTCATATACAGCCAAGATGTTATGCAAAATTCACTGTCGCGTATTAAGATAAAATTATACAAGGATTTGAAAGCTAAACCCTTACGAGAGATATGTCCGCCAATCTCCGCTAGCTCAGAAATAGGCAATGCGGGGGGTTTTTTGTTCGCCTAGGAAAAAGTCCTTGACAAAACAGTCCAAACGGCCTTTTCTTGCCCTGGTGGCGCCGGGTCTTTCCAGGCCAATTAATTTAAGACCATCGTAGTAACTTGCCTAGCCAGAATTTGACCTCTGCTTATCTCTCATATTTGTGGTGCAATCGCCCTGAAAGCCCTCAAAAACAAGAAGTTGACAGGCCCTAAAAAGTGAAATAATATATCATTTCGCCAGGGATGATTTTTACAAAACTTAATCGTGAGGGATATCTATGTCTAGACTTAAGCCTGGGCTTTTTAGGGCCCCAATTTTGGCCTCATCAACCGTATGCGCAATTAGCAGAAGAGCGGTTGGCATTTTTGCCTGTTTTCTATTATCCTTAGCTTTGACAACCTTTTGGTTAGTTCCGTTGGCCTTAGCTCAAGTTCACGCCGCTCACGAACACGGGGCGGCTAACCTTAACATCGTTATCGAAGACCATGGCTTTGATGCTGAACTAAGCGGCGCCTTGGCCGGCTTTATATCTTTTGAGCACGCGCCAGCTACTGTTGAAGAGCAAAACGAGGTCAAGGACATGACGGCTAAGCTCGGAAAAGCCGATGCTCTATTTGTCGCCCCAAAGGCTGCTGGCTGTAAAGTTGCCAAAATTCAAATTCATTCACATAATATTCCCCTAGAACTCTTGGCTCCATATGGCGTTGAAGGTGAGGAGCACGAGCACGGCCATCACGATCACGATGGCGACCACGATCATGATGGTGATCATGCTCACGATGGCGATCATGATCATGACCACGATGGGGATCATGACCATGATGGCGATCATGATCACGACCACGATGGGGAGCATGCTCACGATGGCGACCACGATCACGACGGCGATCACGAGCACGGTGAACATGGGGATCTGGAAGCTGTCTACGAATTTAATTGCTCCAATCCATCGGCCCTAAATAGCCTTTCCATGGCCGGTCTTTTTACAAGCTTCCCTGGCTTATTAGATGTTGAAGCTCAGGTAGTTTCCCCAAGTGGTCAGTCGGCAGCTGAACTTACGAGTAAAGATAGCTCCCTTAAGTGGTGACATTTAAGGGCTGACGATCTGAAAAGTAAGGATTAACGATCGCAAAAGGTAGTAATGACCTAATGACCGAAGATTTGCCAAGCGTAAATAATCGGCCTCAAGCCGTATCCATAGCCAATCTGGTCTTTGACCGGCCAGGCAGCTCTTTTAAGCTCTCTTTGGGATCTTTTCATATAAGCGCTGGCGAAAAGATCTTTCTCTACGGTCCCAGCGGCTGCGGTAAGAGCACTCTCTTAGCTCTTATCGCCGGGATACTGAGCCCAGAGAAAGGCGCCATTGAAGTTGATGGAAAATTCATGACGGGCTTAGGCGGGCCGGCCAGAGATAGGCTTAGGGGTGAAAAAATCGGACTTATTTTTCAGCAGTTTAATCTGGTTCCGTACTTAGGTGTAATTGACAACATCCTACTACCATGTCGTCTAAATCCCCTGAGGCGGGCCAGAGCTGAAGCTTCTGATGGTTCCATCCAAAAAGCGGCTGATAGACTTTTAGATCGCTTAGGCCTAGATAAAAGCTTACTAGGGCGACCGGTAACGGAACTATCAGTAGGTCAGCAGCAAAGAGTAGCGGCGGCACGAGCCTTAATGGGGAGACCCCCGCTACTCTTAGCTGACGAACCCACATCGGCCTTAGATAGCGATCTGCGGGCCGACTTTTTGGATCTTCTCAGCCGGGAGTGCACACTTTCCGGCTCAAGTCTTCTCTTTGTAAGTCACGACAGGAGTTTAGCTGAGGATTTTGATCGCAGGGTAGCTTTTTCGGATTTTTCAGAGGTAAGTCTAAAAAAACCGCCCAAGGAGGATCCCCATGAGTAGGTTAGCCTATTTAGCCTCCCTGGCCTTAAAGAGCGCTTGGAACCGTAGGCTTACTCTGACTTTTATCGCCCTATCGGTAGCAATATCGGCCATTTTATTGGTCGGTCTAGAGCGCCTTCGCGGCCAGATTAGGGCCGGTTTTGTCCAGGCAATTAGCGGGACCGATCTCGTGGTCGGGGCTAGGGGCAGCCAAATCCAACTCATAATCTACGCTGTCTTTCATTTAGGAGGGGCGACAAATAATATCGGTTGGGACACGGCTCAAGAGATAGCCGCCCTCCCGGAGGTGGCCTGGACCATCCCCATTTCACTTGGCGATAGCCACCGGGGCTACACGGTTGTGGCCACAAGCGTAGATTTTTTTGAGTTTTTTCGCTACCGGCGCGATCAAAAAGTAGCCATATCGACGGGCAGAGTTTTTGATGATATATTTGAGGTTGTTGTTGGTTCCGAGGTGGCTAGAAAATTAAACCTAAGTCTCGCCGATAGCTTAGTATTAAAGCATGGGACCGCTAGCGCCGCCCCGGAGCATTCTGATAAGCCCTTTACCGTGGTCGGCGTTTTAGAACCAACGGGCTCTCCGGTTGACCGATCGTTATTAATCAGCCTACGCTCCATGGAAGCCATTCACATCGATTGGCGGGGCGGGGCCCCGGTGCCGGGCTTTTCCATAGGTCCTGATAGGGCTCGATTGATGAAACTTGAGCCCAAGGCCATCACCGCCCTTATGGTGGGCCTTAAAAACCGCCGCCAAGTTTTTTCCCTACAACGGTCAATTAACAACCGTCCAGGCGAGGCCTTGACGGCTGTCATGCCCGGGGTGGCTTTAGATCAGCTTTGGCGCTTGGTCGGAGGCGGCGAAAAAGTCTTGTGGGCCGTATCAGCCCTCGTAACCGTAACCGGCTTAATGGGCCTGATTGCCGCTGTTTTAGCCGGCTTAGGCGAAAGACGGCGCGAGCTGGCCGTCCTCAGAAGTGTTGGGGCCAGGCCCATGGACATTTTGATCTTACTGGCCTTAGAGAGCCTTCTTTTGACCGCCATTGGGGTCATAATCGGCCTTTTAACTTTAGCCGCCTTAATTTATGTCTTGGGGCCGATCTTAGCCGACCTCTACGGCCTTAACGTCTACCTCTCAGCTCCCACGGCGCGCGAGATGTTACTATCCGGGGCCATCATCGCCGCCGGCTTTTTGGCCGGCTTGATTCCGGCTTTTAGGGCTTATCGTCTGAGCGTAGGCGATGGGCTTAACGCAACTATCTAGCTAGAATTTTTCTTAACCATTATTATCTAGATTTCTGGTTAATTTTTTGGAGGACTTTTTGCGGCGCTTAGCCATCATCTTAGCTCTCTTACTTTTGCCTACGGTCTTTCGGCTCAATGGGGCGCAATTGGGCATAGCTTCCGATAGTGCGTCGCCGATTGACCAGGCCGTGAGGGATATCTACGTCCCGCCAGCCGAAGATATTAATAGGCCGGCTCCAACAGTTGGGCCCGATGGCTATTTAGAAAACGGCTGGCTCATATGGGAAGAATTGATGCCAGCTGGCTGGAACCCGGCCTCCATCTTTGAGGAACTGGAAATCAACGACATGGCCGACGATGACCCTAGGATCGAAGGGATCATCGAACGCTTTCTAGAAAAATGGAACGCTTCGCCCATTAACGCCGAAATTGACCAAAAGCCCATGAGGATTCCTGGCTTTGTCGTGCCGCTAGATTTTGATAATTATGAGGTCAGCGAATTTTTTCTCGTGCCCTTCTTTGGGGCCTGCATACACGTGCCGCCGCCACCGCCAAACCAGATCATTATGGTTCACTTAAAGGAGCCCTTCAATGGTTTAGCGGCTATGGAAGTTGTTTGGGTGTATGGTAAAATCAGTATTGAGCGATACACCAACGAGCTTGGCAGCGCAGGCTACACTTTAAACGCTGACAAGGTGGAGTTCTATCAGCTCGATAGCGATGGCTGAGGACCGATTTACGGCCTCTCCCTCGGGAGGAAAAAAATGGCCGCATTACGTAATAGCGATAGTAGTCGTTTAACCAGGCTTGAAAAACGGCTAGTTGAAAAGGGCGTCAGACTGACCCCTTTGCGCAGGCTTGTTTTAAGTATCTTAATTGAGGCCGAAGCCCCAATTAAAGCCTACGATCTTTTGGAGTCGGCCAGGAGCCGGGGGCAACGACTGACCCCGACTTCAATCTACCGGGTCTTGGATTTTCTTCAAGAATCCGGCTTAATCCACCGCGTCAACTCTTTAAACGCCTTTGTGCTCTGTAACGATAGCCACCGCGAATCTAGCCATCATCCTGTGATCGTAGTCTGTCCTGGCTGCGGCAAGACCACCGAGATTAACGACGCCGCCTTAGCTGAAAATCTCTCGGCCTCATTAGTGGCCTTAGGCCATCCCGTGGAGATGGTCAGTATCGAGGTCCACGGCGTCTGTCCTATCTGCCTAGGAAAGTGATCTGGCTTTCCAAAAGCCTTATGGGCCAAAGCGATAAACTCGCCCCGAACCTCAAGACCCAAAGTACTAATAAAATTTACTAGCTTTGATTTTGATGGGCAAACTAAAAAATTTTGCCTGTGGTCAAGGTTTTTTTGCTTGAGCCCGATGCTAACGGCTCGGCAACTATGGGATGATGAAGCGGCTGTTTGATTTTTTATAGAATATCCAAATGGTTACTGAGATTTCGACATTCTTAGATGATCCATAAAGGCGTTGAAATACTTTTTGGTAAACTTAAATTAAGTGTTCTAAACTCTCGGAACGTCTATACCAAAAGCTTTGCAGACGTCCAGTTGCGAGCCATCGAATGGTGTGATTACCTTTTCTTTATTAGCCGACTCTATATAACGTATAGATCTCATTTCATCTAAAATATCAGTTGGCGATGAATATTTGTGATAAAGAGCGCTACTTTGCCAAACATGCCGCAGATGGGAACTTAAGATAAGAGATACGAAAAGAATAAAAAGGCGGCCATTTTTACCTTCATAAGACCAGTTTTTCTGTCTATCTAAATAGATATTAGGTTTTATTTGATGAAAATATTTTTCTTGTTCATCTCGTAAGCTATAAATATCGTATGTTTTCATGGCCTCGAAATCGAGGCCAGTGGTTATGAGGGCAAAGAAGCCTGGATATATTTTAGCTTTAGCGACTTTATTTTTATTAAGTTTATAGTCTATAAGCACTCTGGTCTCTGGGTCGTAATCAAGGCTGTAGTACATAAAGTCTTTAATTATTAAGTTATCATCAGATAATTGACTATTACTAGCTAATAATTCTGCCAGGTATGATTCTTGAGTATCTAAATATAAGTCAAACTCTTTTAAATCTGATTTTCTACGTTTTTGATCAAAGTATAAGTTTAGTTTTAGCTTGTTATCTGCTTTTGTCTTGTGGCCTTTACTATCAAAATAGTAGTCTAAATCAATTTGTTTATAGTGTATTTTTTTATTGAGATCATATTCCATCGAATCAGGATGGATTTTAAAATTTCCTAAGTCATTAATGGCCATGGTTACATTTTTTTGGCTGGTGTTAATAGGCATAATCATGGACTTATGGCCCAAAATAAGCTGTTCAAGGTTGGGCTTCGAATAATAGTTCGAATCATAACTCGAATCATAGCTCGATTTATTTTCGCCATCTGTGACTAATATCATATTCAAATTCGGATTTGTGTTCTTATTTGAGTTCAAATTTGAGCTCGGATTTTTAAAACCAGAATTTTCTAAGTCTTTAAGTATAATATCTAGTCTTTTGCCTTCTGGTATATAGCCAGGTAAGGCCCGGTAATAAACCGGCATATGGCTTTCAAGTGAGTAGACAACGACTTCCGCAGTATGGGCTAGCCTTAGGGATTGTGTGTTTTGACAATCCGTGTTTTGACCCGGCAATATGTCAGCTTGGTTGATAGCATTATTCGGCCAGGACGCAGATTGGACGCAGCAAAGTTTTTCCGGCCCAAGCCTTAAAGATCGAAGCTTAAGGAGGTCAAAAAAGTTCTGCTCGGTTATGCTTTTAGTGATTTTATCAATCACCAAAGGCGTAAGTTCTCTTGTAGATGGCGTTTTAGCCACCCTCTGCCATCTGGCTAGATGGTTAAAGGTATTGTTAGTAAGGTATGGATGTATGGCTAAAGTTAAGACGTCGCTAGCTAGTTCATGATCTTCAAAAATCTCTTCCAGATTTTCCCTGATTTTAGTCTTCATAGCGATTTGCTCAAGTAACCAGATGTCGCCGTACAGTAAGTTCTGGCTATGAGGGTCATAGAGAGGCAATTTTTCCTTTGTTAGCCCTAATAGAGCGGCAGCTTTACTCATGTCCCAGTTTTTAGGAAATATAAGCCGGGCTCGCTCTTGGGCCGTGGCCTTATAAAACTGAGTGCCAGGGGTAAACCTTAGGTTTTCGTCCACGACCCCCCAATGGATTCGGCGGTAGACCTTTTTGCCAGTTTTAGGGTCGATGTATGGCGGCTGCGTGCTGGCGTAGGTGTAGCCATTGGTAAAGTGCGGCTTGACAGTAAACTGAGCTTTGGGATTGACTGGTCTGGCCATGTGAACGCCTCCCTAAGTGCCTACAGAATTTATATTACAATTATCCTACAAATACGAAAAACTTTCAAGTCTTTTTTGCGATATTCTTTTTTATTTTTGGTCTATTTTAGATCGCTCTCAAAATTCTCCACTAAAAATCATAAACATCTTTTTCCGTCTTTTCGGGGTTTTGAAGGTCAGACAAAGTACAAATTTGTCAAAATCTTGGGAGCCTAAGGCGGTCGATATTTTTTTCCCTT
>JAITJB010000190.1 GCA_031279155.1 Deltaproteobacteria bacterium
GTGGACAGATAAATATGGCAATAAAAGAGATAAAATAAATAAAAAAGAATTTATGCCCTTTATAGGTGATTACGAGGAATTTGCCAAACTTTTTTTTTATACATCTGTCCGTAATGGATATGGAAAATACGGTAATGTAGTTTTATTATCTGATGGGGCTACCTGGATAAGGCATATGAAAGATAAGTATTACCCCGATGTACAGCAGATTCTAGACTTTTTTCAACTAAAAACACATATATCTTAGTTGGCCAAAGTAATTTTTAATAATCAAAAAGATATATACCTTGGACCGAAGAAGTTAGCAGGTTTTTTAAGCATAGCAAAACAAAAAAAGCTATTAAAATGATTACTTCATCGACTAAACATAAATTTAATATCATTTAGATGCTATTTTCCTATATTTAGAAAATAATAAGTCGATATAGATTAGTTTATACAAAAAAAGCTTTTTTATTGGTAGCATAGACATAGAAAGCGCTAATAAGACTTTGCTTCAAGGCCGAAGGAAATTTCGGGCCATGCGTTGGAATGTGACCTCAGCCCAAGCTGTTGTTACACTGGTCGCCCAGTATCAGAGTGGTTTGTGGGAGTCTTAAGTTGTTAAGGCAATTTACCAAAAATACCGTGAGCCCCTAGGTGATTGGAAGCAACCCCTAAAATTTCAAGGCCTTAATCTAAGATGATCAAAAATTAAAAAAAATATTACGTTGTTAATCTTTGCCCATGGAAGAAGGGTCGGGCCAAAAGGGGGCCGAATCGGCCATTTGCTTTTTTTATTAGAGTGTGATATCTGAAGCCATAGGGAACATTATGATAAGACCCATAAAAAGTTTCGCATTTCTTTCAGGTGTTGCCCCGCTGTTGTCTTTTAGATTTATGCTTAATCCGACTTTGTTTTATATCCGGCAAGCTCTTTGAGGGCCGCCCGGAGCGGCAAGGAGGCTGATCTTAATGCCTAGAAGTTTATTTTTAATAGCCATAACACTTCTTTTTTTGTTGCCGGGCTGCGGTAATGGCGTGGTTGCCGGCGGCGGCAACATCCGCCGCGAACTTGACGCCTTAAAAATGGAAGTAGCCGACCTAAAGGACCGCTCAAGAGCTTCAGTTGGAACGGGCGTGCCTGGCTCGCCAGGCTCAGCCGGTTCTTATGGTAGCGACCTGCGCCTTGAAGTCGATAACCTCCGAACAAACCTCCAAAGGCTGACCGAAAACGTGGAAACGGCTTCTATCGGCGGAACTTCACTTAGGCAGCAGCTGGAATACATGAGCGCTCAGCTCGATCGCTTGGAGAAAAAAGCAGGTTTACCGCCCCTAAGTCGCGACGTGGTGGCTACTAGCCCGCCGGTGGTTTTGACCACCCCGGGGGTGGGCAGCCAACTGCCCGGTATGGTTACGCCGGGCGCGCCAGGCGCAACAACAGGCGCGCCAGTGGTCCCTGGCGACCCCAACCTACCTGGCCCGCCTCCTAATTACAGCCCTCCCGTAGCCGCTTATCCAGGAACTACCAACGCCCCCACAGTGGGCGCGCCAACTCCGCCGGTAGTCGTTAAGACCACTTACGATCTAGGTAAAGATCTCTTCGATCAAAAGAGATATCCGGAAGCCATCGAACGCTTCAAAGAGTATATAGCCACCGAACCCACGGGCGCCAATGTGGCCGGGGCTCAGTTCTATATTGGGGAATCCCTTTATTTCCAAAATAAGTTCGAGGACGCCATCTTAGAGTATCAGACCGTGGTTAGCGGCTTTCCCAAAAGTCCGCTGGTTTCCACGGCCCTTTTAAAGCAGGGCTTAAGCTTTCAAGCTATTAACGATAAAGCCAGCGCTAAATTACTCTACCAAAAAGTAGTCCGCGATTACCCCAAGAGCTATTCAGCCGGGATAGCCAGGGAACGGCTTAAGACCATTTAAGGCTTTTTTTAAAATTTTAACTTTGGCCCGCTAAATTATAGGCAAAAGCCTAAATATGGTTTAGCGGGCTTCTTGATCGCGTATTTCCTCAAAGGCCAAAGAATATTAGGATATTACGTTGTCTATTAACTCTGGCTTCAGTTTATGTTATGATTTTCATTGGTCCATTGGCAAATCACGAGGTTAAGGCCTCCCTTAGCCTAGCTAGTCAAAACCCAAAAATTAAACGATATTATGATGTTTTTTGGTATTGTTTTGTCTAATTTGCCTAAGGCGACTATGATGTCTTTGGGCAGGTAAGGGTATCAATAGGATATCAAAGCCGTGGTTTTTTGTGCTATACTTTTATCAAAGGCTTTGGCCTCCCCAAAAAACCGGTTGCTTTTGATGAACCGGTCTCGGAGATTTTATGGCACAGATCGATGGAAGCGTTTGGAAGGGCAAAAATGTCCTGGTGGTCGATGATTACCAGGCCGTCCGCAAAACCATCAAGGAGTTGTGCGGCAATCTCGGCTTAAAGGTCGATGAGGCCGGTAATGGGGTCGAGGCCTTAGAGTGTCTCAATTCCAAAAAATACGATCTAGTCATTAGCGACTTAGTCATGGCTGAGATGGACGGATTTGAGCTGACTGAGACCATTAAAAATAACCCCGTCCTGCGCACCGTGCCCGTGGTCATCTTATCCACCCACGCTGATTATAAGTATATCTTCCGAGCCCTCAGATTGGGAGCGGATGACTATCTGATCAAACCCCCTAACACCGAAATGGTTCAAATAGTCTTAGCAAGGGTCTTTAATCATGAGTGGTAATGTAGCGGTCCAGCCGCCTGATAACAAGGACGCGGCCCCACGCCCACCGGAATTGGACCGGATGGCGGTTAAGATTTCCCATTTGGACCGCTTGTTGGGCTTAACGGGCGAGATAATCATCTCGGCCTCCAACATAAGCATCCTCCAGCGACATCTGTCTACTTCCTCGGTTAACATCGACAAGAACTCCTTGGAGATGATTAAAAACGTGGCCATGACCACCAACCGCATCTCCTCAGACCTGCACCATCTGGTCATGGACATAAGGATGGTGCCGATTAAGGAAACTTTCCTGAGGTTTCGGCGGCTGGTTAGGGATCTGGCCAAAAAGAGGGGCCGGCAGGTCGACTTTGAGATCGTCGGCGAAGATACCTTAGTCGATAAGACCGTAGCCGAAAAACTTTACGAGCCCTTGGCCCACCAGATCCGAAACGCCGTCGACCATGGCTTAGAAGATCCCCTTGAGCGAAAGCACGTCGGTAAATCCCCGACCGGCCAATTGACCCTTACGGCCTATAAAAAAGAGGGCTTCACTTACGTTTCAGTTTCCGATGATGGCCACGGCTTAAATGAATCTCGCATCCGCCAGGTGGCCGTGGAAAAGGGCTTTTTGCCGCCAGCGGCGGCCCAGGCGATTTCTGAAGCCGAGTGCTGGAACTTAATTATGCTGCCGGGTTTTTCCACGGCCACTGAGGCTACCGAGATCTCTGGTCGCGGCGTGGGCATGGACGTAGTTAAGAGCACGGTTGAAAGCCTAGGCGGCGAGGTCATCATCGATACTAAAAGGGGCTATGGGACGAGCTTTACCTATAAAATCCCTCAGCTCTCAGCCGTCAACATCACCGACGCCCTGATTATCCGTTCAGGCGAGAGTTATTACGCCGTTCCCATCGGTAACGTGGTGGCTACGCAGTCTTTCTCCCTAAAAGACATCAATACCACCATGGAGAGTACGGAAAGTATTATTTACTTAGGCACCATCGTGCCGCTCTACGATCTGAGGGGGCTACTTACCGGAGCGCCTTTGAGCGATGATGAATTTAAGGATTATCTCCCGGTTATTATCATCGATTCCAAAAATGGCCGCATCGCCCTGAAGGTCAGCGAGTTTATTAGGCCGCAAAAATTGGTCTTAATCCCTCTGCCTGAGATTTTTTCGGTGCGCGGCGTAGCCGGGACGACCATATTGGGCGGCAACCAATTGGGCATGGTCTTAGACCCCTTTGATCTGATTGCCATGTCTAGCGGTCGGACAGTTGATAGCGAGGTCGGCTTTCAAAAGAGCGCCCAGGTCATGGAAGTCGATGAAGATGGTTTTGACTTTCAGGCGCCCTCATCGGCTACCGCCGAGGGCGAAAAGGCTCCTAGCGAGCCTGGCGGCCCGCCAGCGGCCAGGCCGGCTGAGGCTATGGACGAGGCCATGGCCGAAGAGTTTTTCGTGGAGATCCAAAACATCTTAAACGAGGCCAGCGAAGAGATCTTCCAACTAGAAAAAGATCCCGAAAATATCCGTCGGGTCAATACGATCTTTAGGTACTTCCACTCCATCAAAGGTAACTTCATCATGACCGGCTTCACCAATTTGGGCACCTTTGTCCACGAGGTCGAGACGGTTTTAGATCAGATGCGGGAGAAAGAACTTAAAGTCGATAAAGAGGTTATCGATCTTCTTTTGGATACGGTTAAAAATTTAGAAAAGGGCATTGTCGAGATCCGAGCTGGCCGCGGCTACGAGGTGCGCGATCCCGAACTCTTAGCTGAACTGGCCCGCTATAAGCGCACCGAGCATAAGGAGAAACCCAAAGACGATACTCCCGAAGACGGGCAGTTCCATTTTTCACCATTAGGCAACATCCTATACTTTGCTAAACTCGTGGCCAAAGGGGTCACGGTTTATCAGTCGATGTTTCAGATAGGGCCGTCGTTTCAGGAGACGAGCGTTGTCAGCTATCTCATCATTAAGCGCCTGACGTTATTAGGCGATCTCATAGATACAGTGCCTAGCTTAGATAAGATCGAGCGGGGCTTAGGCACAGATAAGATTAAAGTCATGTTTTCCTCTGAGCGATCCTTAGAAGAGGTCAACGCCTTTTGTGAAAACCAACTTAAAAAGTACTATCACGTTTTAGTCTACGAAAACCTACCCGTGGAATGACAGCCTTTTAAGGCGGCATTTATTTTTTTAGCTGATTTTTTTTCTAGATTTAGGGAGACATAATGAGCGTCAAAGTGTTGATGATGATTAACGACGGTGACATCAGGGCCGAATTATCCGCTGCCATCGGCGATCGCTTCACCTTGATTGAGGCCCCATCTCCCGAGTTAGGTCAAGGACCGCAGGCGGCGGCTAAAATCATCGAATCTGGCGCTGACGTGGTCATCATGGATTACTTGGCCGAAGACGCTCTATCGGTTAAGATCCTCCAAGAGGTTACCGACGCCGAATGTAAGGCGGGTTTTATCTTTGTCGATTCCAAAACCGGAACCGATCGCGAAAACATCATGATGGCCTTAAATGAGGGGGCCCAGGCTTTTGTGACCCCGGACATTCAGCCCATTGCCCTGATTAATTACATTAACCGCGTCGTCTCAGGCCCTAAGCGCTTGAGCCGCCCGGAAAAGAACATTGAAGATCAGCTGCAAAAGGTTAACGAAAAACTTACCCTCTACCGCACTAGATTAAACAACGCCCAAAAGCTCATCGCCTATCTTCTGAGTACGCCCTTGGGATCGCAACCGCGCAAGGCCTTGATCTTATCTGACAGCGGCTATCAACGCGAGCTATTAAAAAAGCACCTGGAAGACAACAACTACATTGTGCTGACGACCTCCAAGGTGTCAGAGGCCGTAGCTACCACGCTATCGGAAAAACCAAGAATTATCATTAGCGACTTTGAGCTGGACGAAGGGCAGACCGGCGTGGACTTTTGTAAAGAAATCAAGTTTACCCAAAAGTTTATGCCCTGTCACTTTGTGGTCTGTACCGCTAGTCAGGACAAGGTTTCAGAGGTCATGACGCCTGGAAATGGCGTGGATGATTGCATTCTTAAACCGGCCTCGCCTACGTCCTTAAATGAGTTTTTAGCTCGGGTTTCGTTGGGGTTATTGCTCTGAGCCCCTGGTCCAGCCGGTGGTAACTTATGGCTAGCTAAGGGCCAGCTAGCGGCTAGCCACTAGCTGGCCCTTAGCAAATCTAGCTCGTCGCCTAAGGCCGACCGATAAGTATGTGCTTACAGATAACGGACCCGTTACGCCTTTTGGGGCGCGGCGGGTCGCGGTTTTTAGGAGATTTTTACCTAACTCTGGTACTCCCTTAATATGAACCTTCAACAGGCTAGACTAAGACCATGGAAATTCCTTTTCCCAAAAAGCCCTTAGATAACCGCGAGCCCTCTAAAGGTAGCTTAAAGAAATTTGAGCGGCCTGTGCGCTTGATGGCCTTAATGCTCCTATGCGTTTTGGTATGGTATTTTAGTTACGATCAAGGGCGGCAAACCTCCCGCACCAGGGTGGCTAGGATGGAGGCTGAAAACCTCTCGCTTAGGGAAAAGGTTACGCTCTTAGAAGAAGAGGTTAAGATCCTCCGCAGCCAAAATAAGGCCGATGCCGAGAAACCAAAAGATCAAGCCTTACAAATGCCAGAAAGTAGCGCCAGTAGGCTAACGGTAAAGCTATCGGAGAACAAGGGGGCTTTTGGCGGCTTGGTGGTAGTAACGCTAGTGGAGCTAGATAGCCTTAACCAGGAAGCCTTAGTTAGGATCCACTACCGCGATACTGGCCGCCGGGTGGCCCAATTGATGGTTCCGGGCGACTTAATGGCCGTAGATATTAAGGGACAAGCCCATCAGCTCTATTTGGATCAGATAAAGGGATCTCTTGCCTTTTTCATCGTCGATGGCTTGCCAGGAGACGAATTACGGGAGGAAAAAAAATGAAAAACTTCGATGAAATTTCTATCGGTCAGATGGCTGAAAAAACCACGGTCATTACCGCAGACTTGATAGCAAAATTTGCCGAACTCACCGAAGACGCCAACCCCGTCCACCTCGATGAGACCTACGCCAAAGGCACCTTCTTTGGCCGGCGGGTGGCCCACGGCATGATTGCCGCATCCCTTCAGTCAGCTCTCTTAGGATCCGAACTCCCCGGGCCCGGGACCATCTATCTGAGCCAAAATCTGGAGTTTAAGGCCCCGGTCTTTCCGGAGGATGTTGTTACCGTTAAGCTTTGCGTCTTAGAAAAAGATGAATCTAGTAAAAAAATTAAAATCCGCACTACTACCACCAAACAGGACGGACAGATCGTCATCGACGGGACGGCGGTGGTCTTACTTAGAACGCCAAGGCCATCGGCAAAAAAATGATCTAAGTCAATTTTTACCTA
>JAITJB010000337.1 GCA_031279155.1 Deltaproteobacteria bacterium
GGTAAGCTTGTTCAGCGCCGCCTGAGAGCCAAAGGGGCCCGGTAGTCCTTAGAAGCAAAAGACTTTAAATCTAGTCTTGACAAATCTCTCGGCTATGATTATTTTATTGACCGGGTAAATCCCTGACCGGCTTATGGGGGTATGGGCTAAAAGGCCAAAGCCTAAGCTAGCCTAGCTTAACTCATTTAAAACGTGAGCCTCCAGCGGTTGATGGACAACCTTTGTTGGTTGCCAAATTTTAAAACCTCGACTTCAGCCTGAAAAATCGGCCGAGGCCGTCAATCGGAGTAAGATCATGCCGATTTACGAGTACGAGTGCGCTAAATGCCACCAAATTACCGAAGCCCTGCAAAAGTTTTCTGACCAGCCTTTGACCACCTGCCCACAGTGCGGCGGCGGCCTAACTAAACTGATCAGTATGAATAGTTTTCAGCTTAAAGGTGGCGGCTGGTACGTGACTGACTACGCCAAAAAAAATAAAGATACTTATCACGAGTCCAAGAACAAGGAGTCATCGGCTCCGGCTAGCGAAGGCTCAAAGTCTACTGGCGCCCCGGCCGCGAACGCCGCCTCCAGTTCTTCTAAGGAACCTGCCAACTCTAAGGCCTAAAGGCCATTTAGGTTAGTAAAGATCAAAAAAAATATGGAGCTTAAGATGCCGGGCGTCTTAAGCTCCTTTTTATTTGGCTTTTTTTGCTTTAATAATCGGTATTTGGGGTCACTTGATAGGATCTCGAAAACCCCAAAACCGATTTTAATTTTTTGGTCCCAAGATCATTATAATCGAGCGCCCTTCAAGTTTAGGCGCGGTCTCAGGCTGGCCAAACTCGGCTACGTCTTTTATGATCCGTTCCATGAGCTGTTGGCCCAAGTGGACGTGGGCGATTTCCCTTCCTCGGAACATGAGAGAGACTTTGATCTTGTTGTTGGCCGCCAGAAATTTTTGAATGTTTCTGAGCTTAAACTGGTAGTCGTGCTCATCTGTCTTGGGCCGGAATTTGACCTCTTTGACCTCGATGACCGACGACTTGCGGGAGGCCACTTTTTTGCTTTGCTGGAATTTGTACCGCCCGAAATCCATTATCCTGCAGACTGGCGGATCAGCTTCCGGCGCGACCTCTACCAAATCTAGGCCGGCCATTCTGGCCGCCTCTAGAGCCTGGGCGATGGATTTGACTCCCAATTGGGTACCCTCGTCATTAATGACCCGGACTTCCGTAGCCCTGATGTATTCATTGATATTGACCCGCTTGCTGTCGGAGTCTTTTTTCTTGCCGTTAATATTGGCACCTCCCGAAATAATGATTGATAAAAAATGCGAAGGCGGGCGCTTTTTGGCCCCCTCCAACGGCCCTAAGGCGGTTTTTAATCCCAACTAGGTAGCTTAGATTCCTCGCTCAGTAAGGCCGCAAATTGTTCTAAGCCCATGGCGACCTGGTCATCTCCGGTCCGACGACGGACCATAGCGGTTGAGTTTTGGACCTCTTGATCGCCAAATACCAGCATGAAAGGAATCTTAGCTAATCTCGCTTCCCGTATTTTATAGCCTAATTTCTCGTTACGCAAGTCAGTCTCAATCCTAAATCCCCTCTTTTTTAGGTCAAGAGCGAAATTTGTTACCATTTCGTCAGCCCGTTGGGTAACTGTTAGAAGTTTAACTTGGACCGGAGCTAGCCAGAGGGGGAAAGCCCCGGCGTAATGTTCTATTAATATGCCTATGTAGCGCTCGAGGCTGCCGAAAATCGTCCGGTGGAGCATGACCGGGCGTTTCTTTTGGTTATCAGCGTCAGTGAAGGTTAAATCAAATCTCTCAGGCAAGGTAAAGTCACACTGAACAGTGCCGCACTGCCAGCTGCGCCCCAAGGCGTCTTTTAGTTTAACATCGATTTTAGGGCCATAGAAGGCCCCGTCGCCCTCGTTGATGGCAAAGGGCGCGCCTAAGGACTCTAGGGCGTCCTTTAAGGCGTTCGTTGCCATGTCCCAATCTTCATCGGTGCCAATGCTTTTGGCCGGGCGGGTGGAGAGCTCCATATCGAATTTAAAGTCAAAGGCCGCCATCATGTCGGAGACCAGCTTTAAGACGCCCTTGATCTCATCGCCGACCTGAGCCGGAGTACAGAAGATGTGACTATCGTCTTGGGTAAACTGCCTGACCCTGGTCAAACCATGGAGCACGCCGCTTTTTTCGTGGCGCTGGACGGTACCTAACTCAAAAAGCCTCAAAGGCAGATCGCGGTAGCTCCGGATCTTAGAATTGTAGATAAACATATGGGATAGGCAGTTCATCGGCTTGATAGCATAGCTTTGATTATCGATTTCAGTAAAATACATGTTTTCTGAATAATAATCTAAATGGCCGCTTTTTTTCCACAATTCCGACCGTAGGATTTGCGGGCCCATGACCACTTCGTAGCCGCGCCTTAGGTGCTCATGGCGCTCAAATTCCTCTAAGATAGTCCTCAATAGCGCGCCCTTGGGATGCCAGACCACCAAGCCGCCGCCGATCTCCTCGTGGACTGAGAAGAGCTCGAGTTCTTTACCTAGCTTTCGGTGGTCGCGCTTTTTGGCCTCCTCGAGCATCTCAAGGTAAACCCTCAAGTCCTTGGGGGAGAAGAAGGCTGTCCCGTAGATACGC
>JAITJB010000042.1 GCA_031279155.1 Deltaproteobacteria bacterium
TTTCGAGGGGCTAGATTGCCTGTGGAAAATATTAGCTGGTTTGAGGCCATAGAATTTTGTAATGCCTTAAGCCAAAAGGCTGGTTTAACGCCGGCCTATATTATCGATGGCCAAAATGTTACTTGGAATCGCAGCGCCAACGGCTACCGCTTACCCACGGAAGCCGAGTGGGAGTACGCCTGCCGGGGCAATACGAACACGCCCTTTAACACCCAAACCTCTATCAGCCCCGATGAGGCCAACTACTACGGGCATTATCCTTACCTGATAGAGGAAAATTATTTCTCTCAAGAAAAGCTCAGCGTAAGGCCCGGGGTCTACCGTCAGAGGACAGTTGAAGTCGGGAGCTTTTCACCAAATAAATTCGGCCTATACGATATGCACGGAAACGTCTCAGAGTGGGTCTGGGATTATTACGGCCCATACGCATTAGGCGATCAGACAGATCCCCTAGGCCCCAATTCCGGGAGCCTGCGCGTCTATCGCGGCGGGGGCTGGAACGATTTTGCCAAAAATATGCGTTCAGCTTACCGGGCGACCTATCAAGCCGATAAAGGCTCCTATAATATCGGGGTGCGCTTAGTTAGGAGCGCTGTCTTTAGCTCAGATAGCGTAACCGATACTAAGGTTGTCCCGAAAACTCCCTCATCAAGCGGTAAGGTTTTAATAGCTTTTTACTCGTGGAGCGGCAACACCAAAGGCCTGGCCTTAGAAATACAAAGGCAGACCGGGGCGGATTTGTTTGAGATAGAGCTTACTAGCCCCTACTCAAATAACTACAATACTGTTTTAGAGCAAGCCCAGCGCCATCAAAAGCAACAAGCCCGTCCGGCCATTAAAGGGGGAGTTGACAACATGGCTAGCTACGATACTATATTAATCGGTTACCCCAATTGGTGGGCTTCTATTCCCATGCCCATAGCCACCTTACTAGAGCAATACGATTTTTCTGGTAAGAAAATTATCCCCTTTTGTAGTCACGGCGGCGGCCGCTTGGGTCAAAGCCTTACGGCCATAATGAAGCTTGCGCCCAATAGCCTTTTAGGCGAGGCTTTGTCTGTTCATTACTCCGGCGGGGCCTCAATTAATTCTGACATCACTAATTGGCTTAAAGTAAATGGCCTCCAAACGAAGTGAAAGGAAGGCTCCAAAGATGACTCCAGATGAATTTTCCCAAACTGCGGTCTTTCCCATAGGTGAACCCAATACGGCTTATGCCATGTATTTTACCAAGCAGAGCTATCTTCATATCCTAACTACCCAAGGTCTGGCTTCGTATCATGTTACTTTTGAGCCGGGCTGCCGCAATTTTTGGCATATCCATCATGGCGGCGGACAGATCCTCTTAGTTACGGCCGGCTCTGGTTACTACCAAGAGTTTGGCCAAAAAGCGCGGGCGCTAAAGAAGGGCGATGTCGTAAATATTGGGCCTGATGTTAAGCATTGGCACGGGGCCTCATTAGAGAGCTGGTTTTCACATATTGCCATTGAAATTCCAGCTTCTAACGCCTCTAATGAATGGTTAGAGGAGGTAACTGATGAGGTGTATCTCTTAGCCAAAGGGTGAGCTTAGAAGGCCTTAGAGGGTTAAAGATGAAACCACTTCTAAAATTTAAAATCGCGCTTGATGTTCTCATGGCAATTGGCCTTCTTTTGTCCATGTCGTACATCTTAATCGGTCTTAAGTTTCACGAGTATAACGGCGCGATTATGCTCTTTTTATTCATAGTCCACAACGCCTTAAACCGCAGGTGGTATAAGAGCATATTTCGCGGGCCTTACTTAGGCCAGCGCTTAGTTCAAACTTCTATAAATATTCTGACCTTAACTATGGCGCTCATTTTATTGGTCAGCGGGATAATCCTTTCTCAAGAAGTCTTTGGTTTTATTAATATAAGCGGCTTTACATCCTTAGCCAGAACTCTGCACTTAATAGCCGCCTATTGGGGCTTCGCTTTGATTTCGATGCACGTGGGTATGCATTGGGGCTGGATCTTAAGTATGCTTAAGGGCCTTGTTAAGATGAGCCCTAAGCCAAAAGAAAAACCAGCTTACTTTAGCTACCTTACTTGGGGAGGGCGATTTATCGGTCTTTTAATCGCCCTTTTAGGCCTAAAGGCCTTTGTGAAACATAATCTTATATCGTATATGACGCTACAGACGCAGTTTGTCTTTATCGATTTAGAGCAGCCTTTGATGCTCTTCTTTGCCGACTATATAGCCATGATCGTTATGTGGGCTTATTTTGCCGCAATTTTGCGGCTCATAGTCAGCCAGCTTTTTAAAACCGGCTCACAAACGAAATGGGCAACGAGGAAGAACCACCGGCAGACGATGGATAATCGCAGAGGCTGAAAAAAAACCATCGGATTTAGTCCGCCGCAAAAAAATCGGTTTTGACTAAAATCTGGTAACAAAAAGCCCTTGGTTAGCTTGAACCAAGGGCTTTTTGCTGACTATTTTGCACGCCTGGCTAGGCTAACCATCTCCTGACAAAACACACAATTTAAATTTGCTCCGTCTAAATTTTAATGAAATCTACGCTTTATTGGTTTTTGACCACGACTTGGTAGCCAGATTTTTCGTCAAGTTGATTTCTCGAACTAGTTTTGAGAGATTTTGTCTTTTTAGTCCAGATTTTAAAGTGGCCGAATTCGACCACTTTAAAATCTAGGCCAGACCACGCTTGGCTTTGGGGCAGGGAAGGGACTAATTTTATGCCTCAGATCCTCAGTTTTGGCCGGGCCGGCCAAAAGATGT
>JAITJB010000044.1 GCA_031279155.1 Deltaproteobacteria bacterium
TGATTGTAGTAGCTTATCTAATCCAAGTTTATGAGTAATATTATCAAAAAAATATTTTAAGCCAAAACTTTCTTGTGAATCAATTTCTTTAAGTATATTTTATATTTTATTTGGGTTGCTAACAGATACTTCTTTGCCTTTGAAAGTGATTGTTTTTGAAGAAAATTTTTCAATAAAATCTGTCTTAAAGGTTATAAGCCCAGTTTTTGTATCGTAAGTGCCTATTATGGTCTTTTTATTTTTTTGTTATTGTGTATTTTTATCCTAATATGAGATTGATTCTAATGTAAGAATATTTTCCGGTCTTCTGAATATGGTATGAAGCCATTATTCTTACCAAGCCAAAAGAGACCATGGCGACTTTGTCAGCCGTACTGCTTACAAAGTCGCCAGAGTTCGGCTGAGAGCTTAAAACCACCTAAGCCTAAGAAGGCCTTGCTCATTGTGACTTATCTCGCGAAGGCCTTGCCCGCCATGACCTTGCTCATGAAGGCCATGGTTACGAAGCTTGCGATGCCAAGCTAAGCAAAAACATCTGCCGCTTAGCCTAAGACGGCGCTCTGTCAGGTAAGGTTAGGGTTAGCGGCCTTGAGGGGGCCGTTTTCGGCTTTGTACTCAACCGCCATTGTCTCCGAAGCTGCCGCCTCTCTTTTGACGCCGATTTGAAGGAGACCGGCTAGGTCGATATCGATGCTAGGCCCTTCTAATGAGTCGGAGCGCCCGGTAAAGACTAGCTTTACCGATGATAGATCGTAATTGTCTTCGTTTCCCATGATCTTTCGGGTTTCAGAGTGGTAGCCACTATCAGCCGCCACCTCCAAGTTACGGCATTCTTCGATGGCGCTCGGGCTGAGCTCACTTACGACCTCAAGGGTAAATGGGCCATCGTTGGCTTGGATGTCGTTTAGCATGGTTTGGACTAAGAGTGGGTCGAGACCTAAGTTATTTTCGGCAAAGCTTTTAAACTTCGTTTGGGCGTTATTGCCGTCAAATTGCACGTTCGTGTTCCGGGAAGCGCCGGTCAGAAGGCCCCGGGTATCGCTATTGGTGGAACGGGTGACCGTGGAACTGGTGGCCGCAGAGACCGAAGCTGAAACTTTTAAGGCCCCATCTTCCTCGCGATTGATGCTGGCGTTAATAACGACCTTTTTACCGATAACTTTTAAGGAGTCGTCATTGATCTCAAGACTGCCTGCCGAGGCGCTTTCGATAATATCCTGAGCTCCGTAGTCGGAGTCTTCCTCCTCCTCTTCGTCTTCTTCCGGGGCTTTACCGACCGATAGACTTACGCCTAGGCTGCCTTTGAGGGTCGTGGTCGTGGAGATGGTTTGGGCATTGACATCGTTTTCGGTAGTCCGCTCCAGGCTGCCTGAGGCCTCAAAGCCGGCTTTAAAGAGGGCTGAGCCAATTATAGAGTTATCCATGATCTTAACTTTGCCCAGCTCAAACTCACCGGTGGCGGCAATACCGCCGGTCACAGAGTCGCCTGTTTTGAGGGCTTGACAGTGCCGGAAGAGATCTTCTTGAGAAAAAGTCTTATCGCTCATCTTCTGGAGGAAAGAAGCGGCGTCTTCTTGGGATTTAAAATCCAAGATTAAGCACTGAGAAGCTGTGAGCTTAAGACCTATGCTGGCCTCAATGGCCCCCTCTAAGACCGAAGCTCCCACGCCAACGCCGCCTGAAAAGCCCGCCCGGATGGCCAGTTGGTAGACGCCAGAGGCGTCGCGGGCAAGGGCTAGGCCTTTTTCCATGGCCACTTCAATGGCTACCGAGACCTTAATGACTTCAGGGACACTGGTTCCGACTTTAATCGAGGTTTTGATGCCGGTAGAAAAATCCATAGCCGAGTTGGGCTCGAGCTGATCGAGAATAGAGGCAAAGCGCCGGCGATTGGTCTCAGAGGCTACTAACTGACGCACTGGTTCGGCCAATTGGCTAAAAATCCCCCGGCCAAGTCGGTCAACTGAGGTCGAGGGCATGGCTTCAGTTGTAAATCTCTCTAAGACGCCAGGGCCGTCGGAATCTTGAAAGCTCACCCGTTCGGCGGTTAAGGGCTGGATTACGTGGGCTTCAACCAAGAAGCCGGCTAAGGCGCGGTCTAGGCCAAAATTATCAACTAGATTGTTTTCGATACTCGTTCTTAAGTTGGAAGCTTGATTGGCGTCGCGCAAGTCGGCCTCGGCCTGGGCAAAATCTTGGTAGCCTAAGGCGGCAAAGGCTGATAAGGTACTCATGCGCGTGGCTTCTTCAAGGATGCGGCCGGTTTTGGAGGAGAGATTGGCTAAGGCCTCATTTAAGACGGTCTTCTTGCGATCGTAGGAGGCGCGGACATCGAAGATGGTCCGGCGGGAGGCCTCATCTAAGTTGACGGCCCTGGCCCGGAGGCCTAGGGTCTGCCCGGTCAGAAAGTGGTGTCTGAGCCTATATAATGGGTTACCATTTGTGAGTTTGTTAGTGAGATTGATTTTAGTTAAGCCGTGATTTAGGGCTTCAGCCGCTGAAACAGTGGCGCTGGTCCCGGCTACGTTTTCCAAAACCAAACTCCCGGCGGCATGGAGGGCCGTGTCGCCGTGGGCTACTACCCCGTGAAAGGCTGACTGAGAGGTCACACCGCCGTTTTCCCGGTGCCGGAGGCCCTCTCTGGAGTCTTTGAGGGCTAAAATGAGCTGGGCTTTGCCATCGAGATTGTACTTTTCGATGTCAGCTAATATCAGGTCTTTTAGCTCATTAAAATCCTGGATAAATTTAGTGTCTGCACTGTTAAGTTGACGCAGTTTAACTAGGTTTTCTACGAAGGTTTTCGCTTCTGGTTCCTGAGGGCGAAAAAAGCCTGATTCCCTCATCTGTAAAAAGTTTATCCCTGAGGGGATAGCTAGTTCCTTGAGGACCAGCAACTGAGATTGGGGAGTGTTTAGGCCCTCAACATCGCCATTTAAGACGTCCTTAAAAGCCAGGACCGTCATGCACACTTTCTCGCCTTTGATATTAGCGTGGTCAATGGTTTGGGTTTCAACGTTTAGCACGCCTTGGTGTCTTAGGCAGCGCCAGGCGTCGGTCATCTCCTGGAGACGGACGGTTTTATCTTCAGAAAATTTTTGCTTAGGAGTAAAATTTAAGCTACTCCAATCGCTTGGGGCATAGAGGCTTAGCTCTTCATCGACAATTTTAGCCGCCTTGGCCACTTCGGCTTCCAATTGGCGTATCGTATCCATGGAGCCGGAGAGCTCTTGGACCCTTTGGAGGGAGGCGTCAATTTGTTCGGTAAAGTGTAAGCCCGAGATATCTGAAGCCATCCCTAAGGCCCGCCTGGCCACATCGCGGGTGCGATCGGCTAGGGAGGGCTTTTCGGCCCTTTTGGCTAGCCCGGCCTTTAGGGCTTTGGCGTAAGCTCCGGCGCTGTCGTCGGCGCTGTTGTATTCGATGCCCGCTGAGGTCAGCATGTTGCGGAGCATGACGGTTAAGGCCCTAGTGGCTTTGAGGGCCGGATTTTGATCGGCCATGCGGTCCATGAGCCGGCCCACGTCGCCAGCTGAGACAAAGAGGCCGCCAGAAGAGACGAGCCTCGCTACTTGGCTTAAGGCCGCCCCCGATAGAGGGCCTAGAGCAAATAGGCCGCGCAAGACGACCGGATCGGCTTCCGATAGCGGGGAGGGGAGCTTACTTTTAAAGGCTATGAGATCGCTCTCACTACCAGAGAGGTTATTTTCTTGATTGTAAGCGCTCCAGGCCGTCTGGATGAGGAGAGTGTTAAAGTTACTGGCCTGATAGATAGGACTGTCGCCTGTGGTCACGGTGTTATTGACCATGGTCATTAAATGACTGAAAGTCAGATCGAGGGGGTTTTTTATGCCCAAGGAGTCTAGTATATCTTGGCCGCCGTTATCTTTAAGTAAGGCGATGGATTGACGCCTTAGCCTTGCGTCATTGTGGTTTGAGATGACGTCGTCTTTGGCATCATCGGAGGCAAAGCTGAGCTTAACATCTAAGGCCGCCTCATCTAAGTCCGGGCGCGAGAGGAGTATGTCGTCTACGATTTGGGAGATATCGGCGCTACTATCAGCCAGTGACGCCAGTGATTTGGCGATTTTAGGATCAACTGAGGATCCAGAAACGCCGCTATCGATGATTTTTACTAATGCTTCGCTACCGTAGGCGGCCCCCAAGGCGCGCTGGAGATTGGCTTGCTCATTGGGCGTAAGAGAATCTAAGATTCTTCCGTCAACTCGGTCTTTAGCCCGGGCCCCTAATTCCGATCTAAGCTCTTCGCGGCGGGCGCTTAAAGCGGTTTTAGCCGCCAAAGCGTCTTGGGGGACGAGCAAGCGGTCGATTTTAGATTCCAAACGGGTCAGGGCGGCCTTAACGTTAGATCCGGCGTAGACGGAATCTGATTGAATCTTTAATTGCGCGATATCATTAACCAGATCGCTAAGCCTCTCATGGGAGAAGTTATTGATTAACGTAACCGCTTGAGGGTTATTTTGATGGTTAGCTAAGATCTCCCCTAAGCTTAAGGGGACGGCTTTGGGGCCCTTTAGAATTTGGAGATTGACATCGATTAGCTTAAGCTCGGACTTGGACTTGGCGTCAGAGGTTTTAGCCGCCATGGCGTCTTTTAGATTTTCGCCCACCCGGGGATCTTTTGTGAGCCTTACGAAGGCGCCCTCTAGGTTTTGATCAAATTTTTTGATGTCCTCAGGCGTTGGCGATCCGCCCAAAACGTTATCGGGGTCGCTCAGAACGGCTTGTAGACCAGACGATAGATCGCTTTCAACTTCGGATCTAAATGAATCAAAGCTATCGATCTCAGCTTTTAGAAGGTTCTTTTCTGGCCCGTCACCCATCGTCGTTAAGTGGGCCTGGCCTAAAGCGGCGCTCTGGGCCAAGGTATCGGTATTTATGGCGCCAGTTGACCATTGGGCTTTAAGCCCTCTCATAGATGCGCAAACTGTAAGAGTATCTTCGTTAAATTTTAAGGGGGCAATTCCTAGTAAATCTAGGTCATTAGAAATTTTTCGTAAGGTCTCTTCGGCCAAACTATTTGTGGGATCTATTTTTAAATTAACTTGGGCGTCAAATGAGGCTTTGGTCAGCTGGGCCGGTTCACTTTCGGGCGAATTCAAATAAAAAGATCCGGGGCTGGCAACGCCTCTGGAAAACTGGGAGTCTGAGGCCTCCAGGGCTTTTTGCCGCAAATTTTCGGCCCGAGCGCTTAGGTTATCTTCGATAACTCCCTCACTTACGGCCCTTTCTTTAAGATCATGGAGAAGATCTAAGGCCTGGCGCTCGGTTAGCGGGTCGGTATTTAAGATACTTTGCTCGCGCGAAAAATCGACCCCGCTAGCGGCCTCTAAGGCCGGGCCAAGGATAGATCTAATGCTATCAACATCAAATTCCCCGCTTGTGGCCATCAAAGCTGAGCGGGTCAGGGCGTTAGCGAACTCGACCTCTTTTTGGACCATCGGGGCGGTTTGGGCCAGAGAGAGTTTACTGAGCGAACTTTGGAGAAGCGATTGCATACTAACGCTTAGAGCTGCCTGAAGAGTATTTACCGCGTCATTTGGTAAACCCTTATAGAGGCTATCGTCGCTTAAAACCTTGCCTTGGAGAACTAAAAGCTTATCGTAGGCTTTTTTAATAGATTGGCTATCGGTGGCGGCTTTAAGGGCCTCCATGTCGTTATTAAGTTCTCTGGCCAAACTATTAAAACGCATGGCGGAATCAGAGAGGCCCGATTCTTGGCTGAGGCCGGCCAAAGACTTTAGAGGCGAGGAAATTATAATCCTTTCGATGTTATCTAAGTGGGTTAACCCGGAGGCCCCCGATTCCTCATCATTAGGCAAAAACGAACGGCACTCGCGCAGCCCTTTTAAGGCTGAATCTTGATCAATTATTCCGGCTCTTTGGCCATCTAAAATATTGGAGGCCTTAGCTATGGCATAGGCCTGCGGCCCGACTTTAGGAAAAAGGGCCTCGAGGTTTACTTGGTCTTGGTCAAATTTGGCTTTTAAGATCTGTCTTTGCTCGGCATTGGGTAGCGACGGGGCTCTTTGGGCCTCAGCTTGGCGGGCTTTACCACTTTCAAGCGGCTTTTGGAAGCTTTTGGCTTTTGAAACCCCGCTAGTTTGCGCCGAGGGGGTAAGCTCGCTCGTTGTGATTGAAGTAGGCTTTTGGGAGATTGATAATTCACTCATGGTAGACCATCTTATTGAATAGATTTGACCAGAAAACTAAAATTTTGGGAGTAAAATGCTTTTTTTAGACCCGGAGCATTTCCTGATTAAGGGGGATTTGAAGGGTACTTTCGCCTGCGATCTGGCCTATTTGCTGATCGCTTTGCTGGCTCAGATCCATTGAAGATAGATCTTGGAGGACATCGATTAAATTTTCCCTAACGACCTGGGCATAGCGGAAAACCTCGTCGGCTAAGGTCTCTAAGGTGGCTATTTCGAGGCCCTGGGCTGAAAATTGGGCGCCTAGGTAGACCGATAAGTCCTCGCTATCGGCAAATAAGACGTAACCGGGCGGCAAGGCCCCGGGAGCTGATTCAGCCGCTAGATGCCAGAGAAAGGCAAATTGAGCGTTGGCGTTGGCCCCCTCTAAAGTCAATAGAGGCGCTACGAGGGAAAAATAGAGCGATTCAGTCTCCTCAGGGCTAGCGATTAAGGTTATAGCCGAGTCATGACCGGTTATCATGACGCTTAAACCATTTTCGTCTAAGGGCGAAAAAAGGGCGGCTTTACCGCTATCCTTGGACAGAAGCGCCCCTATGATTTCGTGGGCATTCATTAATTAATCTCCTTATTTAAGTAATAGAGTTCGTACTTAATCATGGGCGCCTGAATCATACTTAATCATGGACGCTCAAATCATATTAAATCATGGGCACCTGACCCAGACTTCAACTGAGTTTGCTCCCCGGTCCCGGCAGTAGCTATGGTGGGCGGCGATATTGCGTATGAGGTGGATGCCTAAGCCGCCTATGGGCTTGTCATCGATGTCTTGGGTTAGTTCTGGCGGCGTAGCTTCAGAGAAGGGGTCAAAAGGGGGGCCCCAATCGACGACTTCAAGGACCAGGTGCGGCCAGTCGTCGAAGGTTACTTGCCGGATATTGACTTCTAGCGGCCCAGGCGAGCCCTTGTAGGCGTGGGTGACGACGTTAACTAAGAATTCCTCTAAGATTAGCTCAACTGAGGGCGTAAGGGCGGCTAATTCATCTGGAAAGTCCTTGGTCAAAAACGAACGCACCTCATCGAGCCTATCAAGACCGGCTGTCAATAATAGGGATTTCATGAGCCATCCCCCCCCAGGGCCGCCATAGCCTCGTTTCGGTCGGGGTAAATTTTAAAGATGGCCGTAAAGCCTGAGATCTTAAAAACGTCGGCCACCATAGCGTTAAGTGAGCAGAAGGCCAGCTGGGCGCCAGAGGCCCGGCAGGCCTTACCTAAGGTCAAAAGGCTCCTTAAGCCGGCTGAGCTGATGAATTCTAAATTGGTCAAGTCAGCCAAGATGGTTCGGGGCGGTTTTAAGCCCGGTAGCGCTTGAACCGACTCGTCAAAAGAAGCGGCAGTAGCGGCATCTAATCGACCGTCGACAGTTACGATGACTTTTTGGCCCTCGTCAATAACATCAATTTTCATAACAACTCCCCGATCAGGTGCTAATGGGATATTCAGGCGTAGCTGAACAAAAGGCCTCGGCAAATCTTAAGCCAACCCTCCAGGGTGACAAATAAGAGGAGCTTGAAGGGTAGCGATATGGTCATAGGGGAGACCATCATCATACCCATGGCTAGTAATATGTTGGAGACGATTAAATCAATGGCGATAAAGGGCAAATACAAGATAAAACCGACCTTGAAGGCTTCGGTTAATTCCGTTACCACAAACGACGGGATGGCAATCAAAGGACCGTGTACGTCTAGATGGGCGCTCATCTCCGGCGGCCAGATGCGGTTAGCCACATCATAAAAGGTCTCGGAAACGTGGGGATCGGTATTGCGCTTTAAAAAGTCCATTAAAGGCGGCGAAGCCGTCTCAAGGGCCGCAACCATATCGGCTACCTCAGGATTGGGGCCCAGATTTATATCTTTAATTGAATTCCAGGTCTCGTAGCCAACAGGAGCCATGATAAAAAGGCTCAAGATGATGGCCAGGCCGTTCATGACCATGCCTGGCGGAACTTGTTGGACGCCTAAGGCGTTTCTCACCAAGGTGGTCACTACGACAATTTTGACGTAAGAAGTGACCATCATGAGGAAAAAAGGCAGAAGGCCTAGGGCCACCATGAGCCCAAAAAAATAAATTGGGTTTAAGTCAGGCAAAATTAGGGGCTCTATTAATGGCTTTGGGCTTATCGCCAGCGCTTGAGGTCGCGCCTTTAGAAGCATCTTGGGAAGCTTCTTTATAATCGTCATCTTGGGGGATTGGAAGGCTTAAGCCGACCTCAGTTAGTTGGACGCCTAACCGGCCATCACCCAAATCGACCAAGGCCCCGCGAGCTAGCTCGCTGCCGTGGCAGGTGACGGTTACCGAATCAACGGGGTTATTTTGGGTATCTAACACCGTTCCAGGGACTAGAGACTCAAGATCCCTAAGCGTCATCATTTTGCGGCCAATCTCAAAGCGCAATGGCAGCTCAAGATCTTCGGTTAGCCTTGCTCCGGCCTGGTTAGGTGGGGTCGATTTTTTGTTGGGGGCGTTGGGCGAACGGTCATCCACAGGCGTCTCCTTTATATTAAGTGCGGAAGTCGCAACAGCCATGCCTGGCGAGAGATCTAAGGTCGCTGAAGGAAATCCCGGGTATTCCAAGAAGGCTTTTGAGGTTTGGGCCGTTGGATTATCGGGGATTATGAGATCGCCAATATCTAAATTGGCTATCTCACGGAAGGCTAGGCGGACCCCGCCAACGACGATTCTTACCGGTATAGGTAGAGAACCAAAATTGACGGTCTTAGGCCTCTGTATTTCCGAAAGCCGAACCATGAGCCAGCGAAGGTCGGCTAGAGAAGATAAGGCTAGGGTTATAGTAACAGATGTCTTAAGCTGGTCCCCATTAAAATCTAGCTCAAAGCGCATAAGCCGGCCAGATGAAGGCCAGTTGGCGGTAAGGGCTTCTTTGATATGGACCTCGGAACCCAAAACGCCCTTTAGAGAATCCAAGATAGGCCTTAGCATTGAGTCTAGTAAGGCCAGCCTTAATTCCATGGGCAGGCGCTCGGGGTCTAGTCCCGTAGCCGCCGGATGGAGGGCAATCAAAGACCAGTCTGGTAAGCCTAAAGCCGCCGATTTATTGCCAAAGGCTAGAGAGGCCAGAGGGGCTATTGAAGTTATGGGCTCAGAATCGAAGGGTAGAAAATTTAAAGTAATCTGACCTAATTGGCCATTAAAAGTTCTGTGGGTAGCTAGGGAACTTAAAGTGCTAAATAGGTCGATATCTAGTTGCGACCAAGGTTTACCGCTCCACTTTAGGGGAGATGCTGGAGGGTTTTTTTGGGGCTCTTTAGTCATAGCCAGCTTCCCAGGGTCATGGTCTAGAAGATCCTTTTCTATAGCTTAATCCCAAAAAGGCCCGCTAAAGCGGTCACTCTATTGGGTCCTGAAAATCTAAGCCGCGAGATCTTTTGTTGGGGTCATCACTATCCTGACCATCGAGGGAGTCCTCGACCGATAGCTTAAATGATGTTCCTTCGGTGCGCGACAAGGCTTGTTCGAGAGAGTCTCTAGCTTGGACCAGGGTTTGGAGGGAGTTGGGATCGCTAGTAATTAAAGTCACGTTTAAAAAGCCGTCAGAGCCCCGGTTCAGCTGGATTTCAGTACCTTTAAGGACAGAGGAATCGACTATCAGACGTACCTCTTGGTTAGCCGCCCCCGACTCAGAAACGAGAATTTGGGAGACCAGTTTTTCGGCTAACTCAATTGTACTTTGTGTACCGGGTGAGGCGATCGGCTCTAAGGTAGTTTGGATTTTGGACTCAAGAATTGGATCTTTATAGCCGCCCATGGCCGCGCTTATGAGCGAGGAAAGAGAGTCTGGAGGGTTATCATCTTGGGGACGTTTCTCCACTCCCTCGGGCACTTTTAAGTTAGGCGCCTTATTAACATTAGTATCAGGGGATTTGGAATCCAAGGGTGGGGGAGAACCAATTTCCCCGGGCTTAGCTATGGTATTTTCGAGGCTAGACCCAACTCTATCTTGAGGCAGAGGCGGGCCAGGAGTTCCTAAGGTTTTATCAATTGGACCAGTAAAAATACCCACGTTACCCCCCGGGATATCGCGATCAATGGACCCAGGAAAAATAACTGCGTTACCACCAGGGATATCGCGGTTAATAGGCCCAGCAAAATTACCACCGCCTCCACCCGGGATATCGCGATCAATGGACCCAGGAAAATTAACTGCGTTACCACCAGGGATATCGCGATTAATGGGCCCAGCAAAATTGCCACCGCCCCCGCCTTCGTTTACGGCCCCAAAGGTCTGGGCCTTGGGTATGGAGGAGTCAACCCCTCCGCCGTAATCGGCTTTTGGCCCAGTATTAGCTTCTAGGGTAGGGCTACCTAATTGATCGGGGTAATTAATTTTTGGGGCGGAGGATGCTACAGTATTAGCTGCAGTGGTAGATGCAGCCAATGCTCCAGTATTCACCTCTATGGTAGAGGCGCCAAAAAAATCACGTTTGGGCTCATTTGGGGTAGCTAGGGGCTTAGGACCTTGAGGTTTAGGATCTTGAAGTTTAGGATCTTGAAGTTTGGGATCTTGGGTTAACTGCCTAAAGAGATCCTGACTCTCTTGGTCTGGCGGAGCCAGAGTACTCAGAGTGCTAGGGGTGGATTCTGAGGATTGGGAGGGGAGGGTCAGCGGTGAATCGACCCCAGCTTTATTTGATATTTCACTCATAATGCGTCTCGCTCTTAGGCTATTATCTTAAGCTTTCCGCGTTACTCTAAGCTAGAGCCCTTAGATGAATTGACGGCCATGGTGGTATAGAGCTCATCTACGGCAGCTAAAACCTTTAAAGGCGGATTCCAACCAATAGCCATGGCCATTTTGATGTTTAAGGCCATGGTCAAGGGGGGGACGTAAATCTGGTTGATGTCGCCCGGCGAACGCCCGTTTAAGATTTCGTAGATAACTTCGGCCTCAAATTGCCCGGAACTCATAAAATTATTTTCAGCCAAGCTCATTAAGATCCCTAGCTTAGTTTCCACGGGGCCCCTTTGGGAAAAGGTTGGGAGGCCCCTAGCCACCATGGGAGCTAATATCTCGGGCATGCGGCGATCGATCATGCCGTTAGAGACCGTTAGATAGATGGCTTCGCTCTCAAGACTAAGGCGCTTTAAGCAGCCCACTAAATTAGCAAAAGCCTGCTCAGAATCGGAAATCTCAAGCTCAGTTTGGCAGGGAACTATCTTAAATCCCAACTCCTGGCTCATGCGCTCAATGGTTGAGACGCCCATGGTGGACATGCCGGCAGCCGTAGTATCGTAGGGCACGCCCAAGGTTTTAAAGCCAAAGACATTGTGGAAGATAGACAATTGTCTCTCAATTTGACCGATGGGGACTTGGACATGGACGTGGTCTAAGCCGGAACGTTCGGGAGTCTTAGAGATGCCGGCGGCCACGGGATCGGTTGCCGTAATGGATAAGACCGGGGTTTGGTGGTCACTAGTGGCCAAGAGTTTTCCGGCTGATGTCCCGAAGGCTAAAATGAGATTGATTTCGTTGGCCTCAGCCTTGGCGAGGATTTCTCGCTTGAGATCTATTAGTTTAGATTCATCCCATTGGGCGGAGTAAAAATTATCGGCTCGAAAGATAAGGTTGTGGCCCCCGGCCTTTCGCGAAAGCCAATCCCAGATGCTCTTGGCCGTTTCAGAGTCAGAGTCTGGTGGGTGACCGTTTTCAATTAAGCCTAGCTTTTCTAAAGCCGAAGCTAAGCCTATTAAATTCATCTTATAGTCATGGTATGGCCCGGCTTCGACATAGGCGATTTTAAGAGGGGCCTTTATAAAGGTTTTGGTCTCCGGGAGACTATTGGGGGAGGTTACGGCTGGCTCGGCTGAGGCCAAAGAAATGGGAAAAATGGCAAAAATAAAGCTTACTATAATAAGTCTAGCCATAGGCCAAAACATCAAAGCTTTTGGGCCAATAGGCTTATGGGCGAAACCTAAAATCATGGTAACACAGGGCGAATTTCGTGAGAGGGTAAATCAGTTGAACTTATAAAATCGTTGGCCTCAAAATCTTTAGCCGTTGATACTCTCACCTCGATATCTGGGTGGCGGATGCTATGGGCGATAGCCCAATAACCAGGCCTTAGCGAGATCATATCCCCGATCTGAGGGGTCTTTAGGCAAGAAGTTAAATCCACAACCAGATAGCCGGCCGTAGCTCCAGCTATGACGGCCCCCGGGAGTAGGCACTCAACCCCGTCTAGCGGGGGATAACCAGAGAAGTTTAAATGGACCGGACCTAAGTGGAAGCGGCCCACGTCCAGTAAGGCTCTGAGCTCCAAAGAGTTATTTAGAGGGTTTTTCCTTAGGGTTTTTTCAACTACCTCAGCTTCGATACGCAGAACGTCCTGTCGCCAAGGTCCATCGGGTAAAACCGCATGACGATAGACATCTACGCCTATTAGGAGGGGATCGCCTAGGCGCAGCTCGGTAATGGGTCCGCGTCCTTCTTTGGCTACAAAATCGCACATGACGGTTCCGCCCAAACTTATGACTGGAGAACTAAGTCCCCTGGAAGCCGCCAGATCGATTAATTGCCTTAGATCTTCAAATAAACTCTTATCCGGGAGGTTATCGCTTAAGCAGGTTAAGATGGCCCCAAAGCCGCTAAAACTAAGATGAGTGAGTTTTTTTATATAATCGAGAATTTCCGGGGCGTCTCTGAGCTCAATGCCCTCGCGGCTATCGCCTAAATTGACCATTAAAATGATTTCGTGGGGTAACTTTGAGGCCAAAGCCAGCTGATTGAGGGCGTCTAAGACCTCGGGCGAAGATTGAAAGCTCCGACCAAAGTTAGAGATAGTTTCCCTTGCTTTAGAAATCGGGGTCAGTTGGATAAGGGTCTTAGATTCGCGGGCAATTAGGCCAGCGGGATCTTCCGAAGGCCTAGCTAAGCCAAATCTAGTAAAACCCTGATCGGCGAGGGCTTCCACGGCTGGCCGAAAGCCTGAAATGACCTTTAAGACAGGCAGGACCTCTAGACCAATGGCCTTGGCCCATTTTTGGAGATGGCCTCCATTCTGGGCCAGGGCCTTGGTATCTATGATTAATCTAGGCATAGTCAAAAGAGGTCAGGACGTCTTCTGAGCCAAGGACTTGAGCGTGTCAGTAAGGCTCTTAGTGATGTTGGACATACTCTCAACCAGGGCGTTGTACTGGCCCATCTCGAATTGGAGCTGGATCATATCCTCTTGAGTTATGCCGCCTTTCTGTGAGGTCATATCGGAGACCCTTTTTTGGAAAGTATCGTTTCTTTCGGTTATCTGAGAAACAGCACCTTCTAGAAAGCTGCCAATATTACCAAAATTAGTTGTAGACATGGTTATTCTCCTTTTATAGTCCCTTGGTGTTCTGACCAAAGGCCTGTTAATTTAAGCGGTGAGTTTGATGGAGGCGTTAGTGCGCCACCAATCAAGATCGTTTAAAAACATTGTACAGAGCTCGGGGACCTCGATTAAGTCGACTTTAACCGGGTCAAAAGCCAAATGGAGACCGTATCGCCCGTAAGCGATGGAAACGATAGACTTACGGTTGATGAAGGCCCCGGCGGCTAGAGTACCTAAACGCCTGGCCAGTTCGTCGGCACAATACTCGTCCTGAGGCCATATGCCGAGATCGGCGGTGAAAGCGGCCAAGTGCTCGCCCCGAAGGATGAGGTTGAAGGTTATTTCGCCATCCAACTCAAACGTAACCGAGCCGTTGTCTTCTTTGGGTTCACGCGACCAATGGGCCGCCTGGCTCACACTTTGGGCTATCTCAAGTAAGGTAGGCAAGGTTCTCTCTCATAGTACTTAGGCTTTTAGGCCATTATCTTGGTTCGGGCCTGGTTGCTGCTTTCCTCAATGGACTGAGCTGCGGCCATGAGTTTACTAATGAGGTCGTTTAGAGCATCGTTAAAATCCTTGAGGTTCTCCACATTCTGTCTACCTCTTTCGATCTCAGCATCCATCTTCTTGACAGTGGCGTCTGACATCGTGCCAATGTTTTCAGAGACGGCGCCTAAAATGCCCGATACGCCACTAAAGGCCGTTTGTTGACCGCCAATTTTGGTGGTGGCCGCGCCTAAGGCTTCACCTTTGAGACCTGATTTAAGGGCGGAACCTACCCCTTTGACGGTGACCATTCCGCCAATTATCGATATAGCGCCGGAAACAATGGCCAGAGCTAACTGGACCGCAGCCTTGGTCTTCATTTCTTTGGCTTGCTTTTCAATCTCCTGGGCATTGGACTCAGCTTGGGTGAGCTTGGCTTCTTTGTTGACCTTACGCTGTTGTGAGGCGTGCTCAACTAAAATGGCCATAATGGCCGACCCTAGGGAGGCCGTTCCAGCAAACGATGTCACAAGTTGATTTAGGTTTTCTGAGAGGCTGCTAGCCTGGGCGTATATCGGGGGCCTGAGTACGGGTTTTTGTTCAGTATCGGTATCGTCCTGGGCCTTGGTTTTAACTTCAGGCACATTGCCGGCGGCGCCTGCCTTAGCTCCCTCGATTGGCGTATCTGCTGATTCTAGGGGAGGGGCCTGGCTTGGAGAGCCGGTGGGCATATTAATAGTCATGGCAAAACCTTTCTAAAAACTGCTTTTTTAGGCCATAGACGGCGAGCCGCCAGAGAGAATCGCCATCTGGGCCGAAGCCGCTTCATTTACGATGTCAGAAATCTTGGACGTGAGGTCGTTTAAGTTCTCGACCAAGAATTTGAGGAAGTCCTCTTCGATTTCGAAGGTTTCCTTGAGCCGCTCAAGCAGGGCGTCCATTTCCAGATTCCTGGCCTTATTTTTGGCAATATCGCTATCGAGTTTGGCTTCGGCTATCGTGAGGGCCCCACCTGCGATCGCGTTTACGCCGATTAAGCCGGTACCGACCGCTTGAATCCTGGACAGGGCGATCATGGTTTTGGTAACGACTTCGACGGATTTGGCGGTAAAAGCTGAGCCTATGCTCAAACCTATGGCTACGGCCGTAAATAACATGGAGGTCCCAAAGCCTATCCACTTGGCCGTTTTCTCGCTTGCGCCCATTTTCTGGGCCAGAGAGGCTGTCCAAGCCGAGATGCCGTGTTTGCCCTCCGTTTGCGAAGACACTATGCTATCGACCACCAAGGCGGTCATCATCACGCCGGCAGCGACCATAAGCGGGTTACCGGTCATCACCCCTAGGGCGGTGGTGGCCACGGCGGCGATGGCGCTAACGATCAGGCCAAAAATCTTAAATCCTTTGGAGACTTTGGACAAGGTCTCCTTTTTATTTAATTTTTCTAGATTATTCTGAAGCTCCTTGAGTTTTTTATCATTGGCTTCTTTTTGTTCTTGGGCCTTGGCTTTGAGGCTCGTAGAGGTGGCTTCGGTCATAGTCTTGCGCTGCTTAGCCCCGACAGCTTCCAATAGTACTTCTAGAGACAAGCCCGAAGCCATTAAGGGGGCGGATAGATCGGGAAGCTCAGTGAAAATGCTGGACAACATATCATCAATTTTTTTAGTAAGGGCGTCAAGTTTCGTATTGTTTTGACTTGGAGCGCTTACCGGGTCATTTTGGACTTCAGTTTGGGGCGTTGTCGGCGCACTTTGATTTATACCTATGCTCATTGTAGCCTCCTTATTTTGAGTCGCTTTGGTCTTGTTGAGGGACAGAGAGCTTTTCTTTGATGACGGACCGGAGGTTGGCCGCCTTTTTCTGGAAAGACTCGTCTTGGGAGTTGCCGGGCGTACCCATGGACTCGATGGCTTCCAAGGTGGCGTCGGCGGAATCAAACTGGCCTAGTTTAAGTTGGCACAAGGCGGCGTAATAGAACGGAGAAGGGTCTGATAGGCTAGTGCTAAGACCGGCCATGGCGTAGACCTCGGCGGCCATGGCCAACTTTTCTTGGGCCTGGAGGGACGCGCCAAGACCCATCCAGAAACGAGTGTCGTGGTAGTCGTAAAGGCACAGGGCCCTGAAGGCAGTCTCAGCGTCTTTATACTGACCTGACGAGTATAGACGGTGACCAAGCGCGTACAAGGCCTCTAAGTTATCTTGGTCCAGACCGGCGACCGCAGCCGGGGAGACGCCGTCTGAGATGGCCGAGAGCATAAAGTTAATATCATCTTCGGTCAAGTCGAGGGGTGTGGGCTGCCCAGTTTCAATCATTTTAATCTCCTTTGAGAAGAGACCCTTGCGTTTACAGTTTTAGGACGTAAACCGGTCGCTTGGGGTTGAGTGGACTTAAGTGTTTTCTACAGATTTCGGGCAATTTGCGACAAGGCGTTGGAGGCCTGCGCGATGCACGAGTTGACGCCCCCGAGGTAGGAGTTGTACTGTGCTAGGAAGTCGTTGATGTAGACCATCTGTTGCTGGGTGTCAACGCCAATGTCTTCCTGTTGTTTATTCAGCGCCGCGATGACAGTCTCCCACTCGGCGAAGGTTAGATCTTTTTTATCCTTCGTTGGTATAGTCAGAAGGTGATCTTTAAAGTATTTGGATACTTCCTCAGTTAGAGGGGTCGTTGCGAGAAGGTTGTTACTGACTTTGGCCGCTTCCGCTTTGGCCTTGGTTATGACATCAGCGCAGAGTTTAACCGCTTTCTGACTCGTGGAGAGCTCATCCATGGATTTTTCGGCCTTTTGCTTGTTGGCCGTAGCCATTTGCATCTGCAATTTGGCAAAAACAAGCTGGATGTTGCTGTTACTTGAAAAGGCAGCATCAAGGTTGACGCCCTCCTTGGTAACCTCCTTGGATTCGGTTTCTGTAGGGACCAATGTGTTAATGTCTGTAGGCGGGACAGTACCATAAGGAATAGTCATGTTAGCACCTAATCTATGTACTTAAAACTGGTTTAGGTTAAGGGCTGGAGATTTAAATTATTGGCCCTTGGCAATGGCCGCCAAGACCTGGGCGGCTTGCTGAATGGAGGTGTTGGCGCCTTGAAGGTATGAGTTGTACTGGCCCATAAAGTCCTCAATGTAGATCGTGTGCTGCTTGGTGGCGTTCATGAGGGTTTCCTGGTAGTTCGTCAGCGAGGTTATGTTGAAATCCCACTCATTAGCGTTGTGGGCGCAATCATCTTGCGATCCCCAACTTAATTTATGGTTTTCAAAATATTTTATCATATCAGCGGGCATATCGTAATTTACTTTGTCTTTCCCGGTGGGAATCAACATTTTACACTCTCTGGCCCTGGAAATCATTTCAGAGCATTCCTTGATTTTTTCCTGGTAGGAGGTAATGTCCTCCAAGTAAAACTTGGCCTTATTTTTACTGGACATCGAAAGGACCAACTGAAGTTTGGCCAAACGCAAGTGAGGTTTGTCTTCTTGATTGTAGAAGTCGGGGCCTGTTACAACCGGAGGGGGGGTATACCTGAAAATATCGTTATCCATTT
>JAITJB010000086.1 GCA_031279155.1 Deltaproteobacteria bacterium
TCTATAATTTTATCCTTTGTCGATGGGCGTCTACTTAATATTACTGCAAATTGAAAATATAATATTAAATAAAATTATTATGCCTTTACAGCTTAGCTTTGCCAGGCTCGTTGGCCGGCACAACCTCTGATGAGGGGAAAAATTGTATCAGTAGGGGCAGCTTCCCTAAGCGAGCCATTTTTTTAGTTTTTCCGCTGCTTGGTTTAGATAATGCTACCCGATTGACATCTTCCAAAAATTTGTTCAATTATTTCGATCTAGGCGTCATATTAGCCCCTAGGAGGCATCTTGTCGGGCCAGAATTGGAGGGGGAAGCAAAACCCTGGTAAAAACGTGTACCGCAGGGAAGATAGGGCGTGTACCTAGGTAAGGTAGCGCCTAAGGGAGCGTTTTAGCGCCGAGCGAGGTCTATCTTAAAAGCTGAGCCTTTAGAACAACACCGTGCCGTACCATCAAAACGCTCTAAACCAAACGGCGTATAGCATACTGCCATACTTAAGGCTCCGTAATGCGGGATGGCAAGAGCCCTTAGGATCTATCCTTGATCGAAAACTAGGCATTTGTGGAAATAGAAAAATCTTAATAAATTAGCGGTAGCTACAGGCTAATCCCGGCCTTAATAGTGTTTCTAAAGTGAAGCTTAGCCGCTCGCCTTAGACCCTCGAGACCTTTTAGTTGGTAGATTTTAAAGGCTAACTTATCCACCTCGCTCCCTGCGCCTTTGATAAGCTTAACACCAATTTCCTGGCTAGCGGCCTCAAGTTCTTTTAAAAACGCGTCCCTGGCTAGGATGGAAGCGGCGGCCACAGCGGCATCCTCTTCGCCCCCTGGCCGCTGGATAACTTTGAATTTTTGGCGGCCCAGTTTTTTTAAGGCCAATGGGATGCAATCATTTTTAGCGAACTGATCGACTATGGCGTAATCGCAGCTGCAACTATCCATCAAGCGGTCAATAACCTTAGCGTGGCAGTCGGCCAAGAGATAATTGAGATTGCCAATTTGCCTATAGACCTCGTTGTATTGAGCCACTGAAAGCACGTAAATTTCGTATTGGCCAGGGCTTATTATCTCCTTGATCTTAGAGGCTAGGTAAGCATTCTGATTGTCATTAGATTTTTTACTGTCCTTAACCCCTAAGCGAACCATAGCCTCCTCGGTTTTGGCGTCCAAATAAACGCCAGCCGTAACCAAGGGCCCAAAGTAGTCGCCCTTACCCGATTCATCCGTTCCAATCCGCTCAGCTTGCGGTCCAAAAGGGCGAGCTGAAACCGTAGGCAATACTTTCGCTGTATTAACCGGCTTTACTTCGGATTGGCTCAATAGAAAAGATTTTTCATGCTCACTATCCCCTACGCTAAGCCTAACTAGGGCAACTTTAACCTCTGGCGGGACACTATCGCAGACGATTTTTGAAGACATCGAGTCTTTCTTTAAATAAACCGTAACATAGTAGATCTGGTCATTTTTTTGGCAGCTATACTTGTAGCCGTATCCCTGACATATTTGGGTCACATCGATTAGGCCTTCTTTACTTAAGAGATCTTTAACCCTTGCTTTGGCCTCCTGGCCAGGGGCCACAAAGTCGATTGTAGATATTTTGGATTTCTCCATAAATTTGGACTCCCACGTCAAAGCCATAGTGCGCGCCAATAACCCCCAAAACTTAACCTCACGCTTTGAAAGGCGATACTCTTTACAACCTCATCGGAGTTCAAATTGGGAGGCTGGCGCAAAAAAGCCAATATACCATAAGCTAACTACGTTTGCGACGGCTTAACATGGAAACAGAGAAAGAAGTAAAACCACTAAAATTAAGGAAATCAGATAGTCGGCTATCTAACGGGCTAAATTCAAAGGCTAGTTTCATAGGCCGGAGACTTAAGAGGCTTAAGTTCGGTGGTACGTTAGTCCCCGGTATCTGGCGGCGGACTTTTCAAAATTTCCTCTACTTCTTTTTCGGTCAATTTGAAAGCCTGGCTAATATAAGAGTTTTTCACGCCTAACTTGTGGGTATCCCAAACATACTTCGTTTATTCTTCAGATCTAATTTTTTTTTATGCGCCTCTATCTCTTTTTGCCTCTCTTGAGCCCACTTCCTAATCCTCTTATAATATTTTTCGAAATCCTTCATTTCCTCATCATCTAATAATAACCTCAATTGTTTTCTAGCTAAACAATAAGCATACAAAGTCACAAATAAACGAATAAAATTCTTAGCGTGCTTTTTATTTTCTAAGGGGCAATCTTGGCTTTTGAAAGCCTCATATACCAGCACCAAACACCTCTCAATAAAGGTTTCGTAAAGGACTCTTTTCGCGCCGGTAAAGGGTAGTATCACAAGCTTAAACATGTTTTCAAAAGACAGAGGACTTTTTTGGGCGACAAGGCTTTGGAGCTCCGAAAATCTCTTTTCTACGTCAATATCTTCCATATTATAGAAAACAGGGTGCAATTCAATAGCAAAGTTCGGAGTGTTTCGGCTAGCCACCTTAGTCAGTAAGCCGGTAACAAGAATCCTAATCGAAGGTACTTTGGCCGGAAGACCTTTTAGTTTGTCAGAGAGCATAAAGTACTCACTAAGCAGTATAAGGTACTTTACATACTTAAAAAACTGCGGCGGAGCAAACGTTATAATTTCAAAATCAAAAGCTAGATAATGCTTTTCGGTTTCAAAATTATAACCATTTTCCGCTCTCTCTTTTGGCGGGAGCTTTTCCTCAAGCTCTAAAATAAGATCCGGTGTTATTCCGGACTGCCTCTGATATAGAATTGGAAAGGGGAAGCCAAAAGCATTTTTGATTTCAAATTCCGCCCATGGATCATCGCGGCCAACGAGCCCTGTTTCCGCAAGTTTAAGCCCGATAGATGCATCAAAAAAATCCTCAAACGCGATACTTATTTCACAGCGGTAAGGTCTTCCTTTGTATTCTTTCCTTTTTCCAGTCATATCCACGCCTTTAATATTAAAAATGTGATTTTATAAGTTAATCTTTTCCGCTAGCCTTAATCGCAAGATGGCCTAAAAGTCCAACGTAAGCATCGAAAGGCTTCAAGTGTGATACGCCAAAATTTGGTTCATAAGATTGTTCTTACTCATAGTATCCTAAAAATTAAATGCGATCAAGCTTTTTGCTCTAATACTCAACTAGCTTAAATCAGTCTCTGGTCACTGGCTTTTTTTTCGCCCTTATAAGCCGCAAGCTTTTAGACTATAGCCCATACCCATTCCGATGGTAGCGCTTGAGTCAAAAGCCTGCGCCTAACAACCCGTAAAAAAGCCCTCAGACTCTCCCTCCCCCAGCTTTAGTCCGAGGCCTTTTTCAAAGGCCTTGGACTAAAGCCTTTCTAACGGCCTTTCCAATGGGGCCTTTCCAATGGGGCCTTTCCAAAGTCCGTTTCTGAAGAGGGTTTCCGAAGCTACTTTCGTTGCTTCATCATTTGCCGCAGATTTTATATTTTAGAGTGAGGTCGTAGGACTAGCCGGAGATTTTTGAGGTAAATTAGCAGGGCATTTTAGGGGTCTAAATTGTATAGTTGGCTCTCTTGATAATCTAACCTTTAAACTATACAATTAATCTCAGAGATATTCCGCATCTCCCGATCAAGAGCGGTCGGGCATAGAGCTAGTGGACAACATTTGGAGCTTACTAAAAGCTCTAAGCTTGTTCCTCTGATTTTGGTCCAGCCGACCGGAAAGCCGCTTCTCCCCGTCTTGAAAACCGTACCCGAATACCAGACCGCAGATGATCCCAACCAAAAAGGAGAATCACAAGTCCCCGAAAAACTTCGCTGGGGGTTTTCCACCGGGACAGCCGCCACGGCTGCCGCCCTTGGCGCGGTAAAGTTCTTAGAAGATGGCCGTCCCCCTGACCAGGTGGAGCCTAACCTTCCGGGTAAACGCTCTTTAATCTTGAACTTGAGCGATGCCCATTTGAGCGATGGCCGGGCCCAAGCTACTATCATCAAAGACGGCGGCGACGATCCCGACGTTACCAATGGGGCCAGGGTGGGGGCCTCGGTCATGAGGACGACCCAATGCGGCCTAACCATAATTGGCGGCCCGGGCGTGGGCCGGGTCACTAAGCCCGGCTTAGTACTTAAAATCGGAGAGTGGGCCATAAACCCGGTTCCTTTACGGATGCTAGCTGATAATTTAGCCCCTTTTTTAAGGCCGGACTCTGGTTTACTGGTAAGTATTTCTATTGATGACGGCGAACAAATCGCAACTAAAACCCTAAACCCCCGCTTAGGCATCGTGGGAGGCCTATCGGTCTTAGGGACCACTGGTTTAGTTAAGCCCTTCTCCCACGGAGCGTACGTGGCTACTATCGATAGCTCCATGAAGGTAGCCAGAGCTCTTGGCTCATGGGAGATAGTCTTAACTACCGGAGTTAGGAGCGAGGAATTCGCCAGGCGCGATCGGCCAGATTTAATACCTGAAGCTTTTATCCAGATTGCCGATTTCTTCCGGACGTCGCTAAAACTAGCCGTAAGGCACGAGTTTAAAAAAATTGGACTTGGGATTTTTTTTGGGAAAGC
>JAITJB010000112.1 GCA_031279155.1 Deltaproteobacteria bacterium
CCACTGAGCGCTGGTGGCCGTGCTTTCTGGCCACATTTAGGAGGACGGCGTGGAGCTTATCTTCCAAGTGGGTCTGGCTCATAGCTTCCAGTCTCTCAGTTAATGATGTAATTCGGCCAGCCATGGTTTTAATGACCTTTAGCCCTATAGCCGGAAACTCTAAGATGAGTTCCTCGAAGGCTCTTCGGTCAAAACTGCAGGTTATGACCTTGCTTTGACACCAGGCGCTGACGGGGTAGCCGTAATCTGAGGTTAGATCGTTTAAGAGATATTCCCCTAAGCAGTCGCCGGGCTTAAGTATATCTAGCATGATCTCAGCGCCGTTTTCGATGACGCGGCTAAGCTTGATCTGCCCGCTTTTAATCAGATAGATGCTATGGGCCGGGTCGCCTTGGTGGAAGACGGCTTCCCCTACGCTAAAGGTCCGGCGGCGAGCCTTTTGGCTGACCTCGAAGAGTTCCTCGCGCTGTAAGCCGGAAAACAGCCAGAGATTGCCGACGCAGAGTTCCGACCAATCCTGGCAGCCGTCGTTTAACTTTTCGCATGGGCATTTCATGGGGAAATCCAAAGAGTTTAAGCTTTTTGGGGGGCAAATTACGCCCCCCTAATAGATCAGGCGATCTTTTTACCGGCGTCCGGGCCAGGCGATAAGGAGTAGATCTCAGTGACCGCGATTTTGACTACGTACTTGAGGGCCCCCACATTGGGCAGGCCCTTTTTGACTTTTTCAGTCACGGAATCATAGATGGGTCCAGAGGTTAAAAGCTCGCTTTTGCCTTTGATCTGGTAGCCCTTTGGGCCAGAGGGGTCGATTACGGCCACGGCCACGATGGGGTTTTCTTCTAAGGCCGTCCTGGTTTTCAGCGAGAAGATGTCTGCGAAGACCAGGGTTTGATCGTCAATGCAAGACAAGGTCCCTTTGGGGGCGACGTTGGGTACGCCGTTTTTGTCGCAAGTAGCCACCCAGGCTACCTTACCGCGCAAAAAATCTTGGATTTCTTTGGGGATGACTGTCATTTTAAAACTCCTTTGGAAGTTATCAAGGTTAATAGGCGGCCCCGCCGGTCAGATGGCGGGGTTAGGGACCCATAATCTTATGGCTAGGTTTTTGGGGTTAGCCTTGGCCATAAATTGCCCTTGGTGTTTACTTAGCCTAGCACCTCTAATAAAAAAAACATGTAACTTCCGATACAATGCCAAATAAAAAAACGCCAAAATTTAGCCTAAGTTGAGCCGCCTATTTTGCTAAGTATTTTAGCTAAATAGGGCGAATCAATAATATTATCATGACTATCTAGGCTATCTAGGCTATCTGGGCTATTTATGGCCAATGGATCGGTTTTAAGCTTGGCCTTAGCGCCTCCAGTTTTTTTCTTGTTTTTATCTAATTTTAACTGAAGACTAGTTATGGCCCGGTTGATGCGCCTCTCCTCCGGAGCCCCTTGCCAGGGGTCATTGATAAAGACGGAGTCATCTTTGGCGCTAATATCTCTGTAGCCAGAATTTTGCATAATCCTCATAGCTAGCCTTATATCTGGCGGTAGATTGGCCAGCTCATCGTCTTTTAGGGGTTTATGGGCGCCTGAGAGGTTATCAAACTGGCCATCTTCGATGGCTTCTTTGATTTTCCTCTCGGCAATAAGTGCGATGATATCTATGTTTTCGTCTTCCACTTGCTTAACTTTCTTTAGGCGCTCTACTTGTTCAACTTACTCTACTGAGGGCCTCCAGTTATTTGAGGGGAACCGCTGGCCCCAAAAGGGCTAAATCTATTGTACCAGACCTTTGGGGGCTTACCCAAAAATTTGTCAATAGCTAGGCCAGACCAAACAAGCCAAAGGCAAAGTCAAAAGAGAGTCCCCCCAAATCGGCGCCCTGTTAAGCTAAGTCAAGGCGTGGTAAAATCAATTGGTTTAGTTTCATAAACCGCCTAATTTTGCTTTCTTTTAGGTTTCTCAGGCGGTACTTAAGCGATATAAGCTTTGGCTAAAAAGGAAAAGTTTTGAGATTTGTTGACTCTGCTAAAATCCGGGTGGCCTCAGGCCACGGCGGCGCCGGCTGCGTAAGCTTTAGGCGGGAAAAATATATCCCTCGGGGCGGACCGGACGGCGGCGACGGCGGTCGCGGCGGTGACGTGATCATCGAGGCGGTCAGCCAAAAAGAAACACTTTTGCGCTTTCATTTTAATCAGCACTTCAAGGCCGGAAACGGTCGCCCTGGTCAGGGCCGGTGTAAGACCGGGGCCGATGGGGAGACTGTAAGGCTCGGGGTGCCGCCGGGGACCATGGTCTTTGATTTTGACTCTGGTGAAAAATTAGCCGATCTAGCCGATATCGGCCAGGTCTATGTCGCCGCTAGCGGCGGTCGGGGCGGGCAGGGTAACGCCCGTTTTGCCACCAGCACTAACCGCGCTCCTCGCTACGCTCAGCCTGGCGAAGATGGTAGGGAGCTAACCCTAAATTTAGAATTAAACCTCTTAGCTGACGCCGGCCTAGTGGGCTACCCTAACGTCGGTAAATCTTCTCTCATCTCTAAGCTTTCGGCGGCTAGGCCTAAAATCGCTGACTACCCCTTTACCACTTTGGTCCCCAACTTAGGCGTGGTGGCGGCTGGCGATGACCACTCCTTTGTCATAGCCGATCTGCCCGGGCTAATCGATGGGGCGTCGGAGGGCGCGGGGTTAGGCTTTAGGTTTTTAAAGCACCTGAGCCGCTGTAAGGTTCTCGTCCACCTGCTCGATCCCCTTAGGTTCAATGAGAGCGACCCCATAGCCGATTTTAAGGCCATCGAAAGCGAGCTCATAGCTTACGACCCACTTTTAGCCGGTAAACCAAAACTTCTGGCCGTAAGTAAGATGGATCTGCCCGAAGGCCCGCCTGCTTTAGCCGCTATCCGCAAGGCCCTACCTGAGACCAAGGTTTTAGCCTTCTCCTCATTTACCTCCGTAGGTTTAGAGGAGCTGCGCTGGGCCGTCTGGGAGGTAGTTTCGGCCCCTGGCTTGGGCGAAACGTGATCTTTAGCCAAAAAAGCTATTTTATTGGTTGGTATTGCGTCATCGTGGCCCTGGTCCTAACCTTGATGGGGACGTGGATCTTTTTTCTGGTCCTACCCTTTAGATCTGGTTGGATTTTAGGCTACCTTATCTCGATCTTTTTGATAGCCATACTAGCCATGCAAAATATGGCTAGCCGCTCTAGAGGCTATAAGGCCACTGAAAAACCTCGAGGTAATAGGGCTTTAAAATATTTTGGCATTCTTGTCATAGTTCTTGATTTTATCTATCTTGTTTCTAACCATCCCGCCGGGTTGAGGGCCGGTGGATTTATTCCAGACGTTTATTTCGTTTATTGGAGCCCTTTTTTAATCGCCTTTTACTACGCGTCTAGATTATCCGGCCAGGCCAAAAATTGCTTTAAGGCCGCGCTCCTCCCAGTTTTGTTGGTGGCATTCCATATTAGTTTAACTATCTTAGGCCACAATCTTCATTCGGCTCGGAGTCAGATAGCGGTCATGCTTTTGTGGGTGCTCATTTTTAATCGCGGCGCCTGGCCTAGGATACTAACCATCGCCCTGGCCGCCTTATATTTTCCTATGGAAAAACTGATTGTCTCAAGCCCATTTTTTGATATTTTTGATCGCTTAAATTTCTTAACGGCCATATCCCAATTAACCGTAGTCTTAGATCAGACCATTAAACAAGCGGCCTTCCGTTCAGCTGGCCTTTGGGGCTTTAGCGCCTCAGAGGTCTCGCGGCTAGATCTAGTCTATCCGCAACTTATGAGCATCAACGGCTTAACTTATCTGACGGCTATGTGGGGCCGGGTGGGTTTATTAGTTTACGGCGCCTTGGTCTTAACGCTCCTTTTGGCTATCGGCTGGCTGATAGTTAAAGACAACTCTGAGCGCCGGGCCATGGTGGTTCTCCCGGCCTGGCTACTTATCACTGCGGATCAGTACTTTGGCCTAATTTTCTATATGGCCTGGCAGGGCTACGGCCTAACTAATCCGCCGGCCTTTGTCGGGGGATTTGATATTACGCTCCAGATTTTTATTTTAGCTTTTATCGCTTTCAGAAGGGTAGGGGAGGGTCAAAGCCAAAATCTAAAGAAGAAGGCCGAGCTTAAGCTTGATAAGGCCCTGGCGGAGGATTTTTGAGGCCAAGACGCATCATAGTGGGCTGCTCTATTTTTGAGTCGGAACTTACCGCCACTTTAGCCGGTCAAGAGCAATACGACATCGATTTTTTCTGGCTTAAGGCCGGCTACCATGCCCGGGTCGATCTCTTAAATACCAGATTAAAGGAAGCTTTAAGCCAGTTTTCGGCTGCGGATATACCCTTGGTCCGGGTTTTTTTTGGTCAAAATTGCTTAGTTGATATAGCCGATGTAACGCGTGGATTTAAGCTTCTCCCCGAGGCTAACTGCTTAACATCTATGCTGGGCGCTAAGCGCTTAAGGGATCTTGAGTGCGGGCCATCGATGGTGGTTACGACCTCTTGGGTTAGAAAGATATACTTTTCTAAAGATCCCGAGTTTCAAATCTGGGATAACACTGATTTTCGGATAAATTTCGGGCGCTATGAAAAAATAATCATTCTCGATACGGGACTAGAACCTCTCGCAGACGAGGAGGTCTTAGAGCTCTACGATCTTACCGAGACCGTGGTGGAGTTTGAGAAGAGCGACTTAGACTACTTTAAAAACCTGGTGTGGGATTTTTTAGCTTAAAAAAGCTTAAAACCCGGCTCGGTACTCTTTCAGTAGCCACTAGACGCTAAATAAAATTAAGCCTAAAAAAGGAGAACACTCATGACTAAGCCTTTGGACGCCGCAAGTTTAGATCAGCTCTTTCTGACGGCTAGAACCTATAACAAATACACCGAGCAAATTGTTTCCGATAAGGTTATCGGCGAGCTCTACGATCTGCTCAAATGGGGACCGACAGCCGTTAACTGCCAGAGCGGTCGTTATGTCTTTGTCCGTTCACCGGAAGCTAAAAAAAGGCTGGTCCCTTGCCTGGCCCCGGGCAATGTGGCCAAGGTGGAGAAGGCGCCGGTTACCGTTATCGTGGCAAGCGATCCGGCCTTTTATGAAAACCTACCCACTCAGTGGACGGCCTATGACGCCCGCCAGAGCTTTGTAGACGATCCGGCTATGGCGGAGGCGGCCACTTTCCGCAATAGTTCGTTGCAGGGAGCTTATCTCATCTTAGCCGCCCGAAGTTTAGGGCTGGACTGCGGTCCGATGAGCGGCTTTGATAATGATAAGGTCGATAAAGAGTTTTTCGCCGATTCTGGCTATAAATCCAACTTTCTGATTAACCTTGGTTACGGTCAGCCAGGCGGCTTTTACCCCCGGGGACCGAGGCTCAGCTTCGATCAGGTGGCCAAAATCCTGTGAGGCCATAAGTTAAGCAATAAAAAAGCCCTCCTAGGAGGGCTTTTTTATTGCTTTGACTTGGATTTTCCTTTTGGCTATTTCTTTTTCTGCTTCTGCTGACCCACGCGGACTTTAGCCGCTTCGGTCTTGGTTTCGACCTTGATATGGGTAGCCATGTTGCATTTGCCGGCCCGCCAGCGGACGTTGGGATCCGGAAAGGTGGCGCAGTATTTTTGATCGCCGAAGGCTTTAACTCTATCGCAGCCTTCACATTTATCGGCTATGACCCGGCAAGAGCCGCCTATAAAACCGCAGCCAGATTTGGCCATAAAGGAGCATTCAGTTCCAGTCTTGATGGTAGCGCACTGCATGATAAACCCCGGAAAAAATAAAATCGGCCCAAGCGCGACCGTTGGCTGGCGGCTTGTCTCAAGGCCGCCAAATGTTGGATTGTGCCAGAAGTTTCGATATATGTCAAGATTTTTTTTTGGCCCAAGATAGAACTTGCTAATTTTTTTGCCTCGCAGCTTTTTGGAAGCTCCAGAAGCTTGAAGTTGTCTTTAAGTGAGAGTTTTTTGGGGGTAACGGCCTTGATTACCAAAAAAAAACCACGCCTCCTGTTGACAGGAAAGCGGGGCCTTTTTGGGCTAAATTTGTTAGTTTTTAAGAGTAAGACTTAGGGCGTAAAGGGCCATGCTTAAAGAACAGATATTCCACCGCTTAGCGGGCTCCG
>JAITJB010000228.1 GCA_031279155.1 Deltaproteobacteria bacterium
TTCCGGACTTCACGGACTTTATGGACTCTCCGGACTAACTGTACTTTCAGTATTTCCCTTACCCCCATCACATGAACGTACATAGCCGTATATTTTGGCGCAGTTAAGGCGGTTCTAAAGTTAATGAGATATTTACCTTTTCAATCATAGATCCTGAGCTCAAAAAAAACAAGACGGTCAAAAGACCGTCAGTAGTCAGAAATAGCCAAATTTTTTGCTATTTTTTCTATTCCAAGCTAGGCTTAAGTTTTAATCTCAAAATGGCTTAGAAGTAAGCCATAGCTTGATTCAAAAGCCTAGCTCAAAAGCGTCGCTCAAAGCTGTCGTTCAAAGCTATCGATCGATGCTATCGATCGAAGCTATCGATCGAAGCTATCGTTCAGAGACGCAGGTCAAAGCTGTCGCTTGATGCTATCGCTTAAAGCTGTCGGAAAACCGACTAGGCTTTTTGTGAGATGATATTTTAACCAAGGCAATTTAACTAAGACATTTTAACCAAGGCATTTTAACCAAGACAATTTAACCAAGGCATTTAAACTAAGACAAGTTCTAATTTCTAACTAACTCATTGGGATCGTAAAACTGGACCATCGGGCTATTGGGCGCCTTAGGGGCGGCTACCTCAGGCTTTGATTCGGTCCGGCCGTTATAGTGCCTGACGACCTTGTGGCCAGAAGCCCGCGACAAGACCTCTTGGCCCATGACTCCGCCCTTAGAATTTGTGTGAACCTCATAGCGATGACCGTCGACTTTGATCTCATCGGTTACGCCCATAAAAAATCCATCTTCGGTCTGACGAGTTCTGGTCCAATAGGGCCCTGGCGCCACTGGTAACGGCCTTGAGGGGTCAGCTGACTGACCAGGGGCTAAGACCTGAGGGATATGGCGCAGATCGGCCTTGGAGGGCTGAGCTGGAGCCTGCGGGGCTTGGGGGCTCTGGGGCGCGTATAAGGCGGCAGATTGCGCGTAATCGTCTCTGAGCCATTCATCGCCTTGTCCTACAGTGGGGTTAGGGGTAGCGGCTGCCGGCGGCGTAGCCGGCGCCTCAGGGGCTTTTGGGGCTACTGGCGGGGCGTCATTAAGAGTTACGTAAGTTGCGGCAGCCGTGGTAGCGGCAGGTATCGCTAGGGCGGCGTTAGGCGCCTCGGTGGTCTCAATGGATAGAATTAAGTCCTTAATCTCTTTTGGATCTAGTCCTGAGGCCATTAGATTGCGCATAGACTCAGGGGGGAGCGGCGAATTGGGGATCTGAGAAGTATCGGCGTCCATCTCAAGATAAGTCCTAGCCAGTTCATCGCCGCCATAAGCGGCCATCTCTAAGACAAAGCCTATCTCTAGTGGCGGCCTAGCACGGTGAGAGAGAGCTTGGGTTACGATAATATCGCGGCTTCTTTCGCTTAAGCCTTTGCTAGTTAACTCAGCTAGATTTAAGGGCTCGGCGGCTAATAGAGAAGATGTTCCAAAAAAAGCCAACATGGCCAAAACAGTTAAGATCTTAAGGGATTTTATAAATAGCTCGTTTAGACGGCGAGTTGAGATGGGCTGGTGCTCAAGCTTGATGATAATCGGCTCACTGTGAGGGGCTTCTAACGAACAGGCTTGGCTGCAGGGTTTGTTTTGGCTCCGGCTATCGGCGGAGAGGTGAATTACTTGGACCTTGGTAGATGATGTAGAGGGCGATTGGGAGGATGATTTAGTTGTCATGGCGCTTACTCCGGTTATATTTAGGCGGCTAGCCCGGGAAGCGCTCCCGGGGCTATCTCAGCCTTGACCGGAGTTAGAGCAATTTTTAGGCCAAGTTTTCAAAAGAATTTCAGCGGCTTCCATAGATTGATTCATGGCCTTAGTTAGAAACTCGCATTGTTTTTCGGGATCTAAAGCTAGATCTTTTCGGTCAAGCCAAATCAGATCGCCAAAGCTAGCCGCCAGACGGGAAAACGGAAGGGGGAGTCTTGATTTCGACCAGCTCTTAGAAAAGACTAAAGCCCGGCTGACCGCGCCCCCCAAGGGGCAGATGGGCCGCCCGGTTTTAGCGGCCAGCCAATAAGCTCCGGCCTTGGCCAGATGCCTAGGACCCCTTGGCCCATCGACGGCCATGATGATGTTTTCGCCGGAAGCTAAAGTCCTCTTTAAAGATAATATGGCCTTAACCGCGCCCTTACTAGATGACCCCCGGATAACCGGATAGCCCCAATGGTGGACAGCCTGACTTAAGATGTCGCCATCTTTGGAATTACTTACGATAATATTGCCCTTGGAAAAGCCAAAGCGCGGCAGAAGGCTCATTTCTTCACTGTGCCAGGTGATAAAGATGCAGGGGCCTTTTAGATCAAAAGGATAACCCTCAAAGCGAAAGCCAACTAGATATTTACTATATAGCCCGTAGCCCCTAGCCAGCCAAGTAGGCCAATTAAATAAAAAATGCCTGCCGAGCCGGTTATCGACCCCTAAGGGAGCGTGCCCTTTTGGGGTAATATCCGGGCCAATAGGTTCGGTCGTCTGGACCATTGGGCTGAGCTCTTCCTTTGAGCTTAACATACTAAAATACCTATAATAAATCTAGCTAGCGCGACTTAGTTTTTCGAGATAAAAATCTCTTGGGCTTATTATCTAAGTCATCAGGCAAATCCAAACTCCGCGTCTCTTCATCGTAGACTTCTAAAGCCAGTAAGCCTACACGGTAAGGCCTCTTCCAAAGCTGCCAGGCTAAGGTCAGAACAAAAAGGGCGGCTATGGGAATCAAAATCCCATCAAAAAGCCCCCAATTTAAGGCATGGCGCTTAATGCGAAGGTACCTCACCACCGGAAAAGCCGATAAGCCAATAAGTAATAATAGAGACAAACTGGAAGAGACCATAAATATCAGCCCGCCGTAACCGGTGGGCACCTGGGCTAGGTTTTCAGTTTCAAATCTAGGAAATCTAGCCCCTAAGCCCACCCCAAGTGAGCATAGGCCGGGCGTTAAAATGACAGTTAAAATAAAAGCCGTTAAACTCATCACCGGATCAGCGTCCAAAAAGCGGCTGGTCAGCCAAGTTAGAAAAAGAGCCACAATCATGATGGGGGTCATCCAAAAGTAGAGCTTAAACTTTATAAAATCCCCGGTGGCCATAGGCGAAGAGCGTATGAGCCAATAGGAAAACCCCTCGGCTGAAATCGATGGAAAGGCAAACCTAAGAGATAAGGTGGCAGAGACCAGCCCAACTAAGCCGACATTTAAAAAGGCAATGGTATTTTCTAAAAAAAAGGCCTGGAGGGGGTAGCGCTTGAGGTTTAAGACGCTAAAATTATAGAGATAAATGATCATTAGCGCCCCTAATAGGAACAACTGCGACCATTGAGTGTGATCTCTAAAGAAGATTTTAAAATCCTTGATGGCTAAGGCTCTGGCTTCGGGCCGCCGGATAAACCTCAAAACCCAGGTAGCCATGTTTAAGAGGCCGCCGGTCTTCTGGCGGCCAGCCCCCTCTTGGCTCTTATTGTAGCCCACCCAATAGAGAAAATGGGCGGCGTAGGAGGCAACTAAGCCCAAGACCATGGCCATGATCCACAATAAGACCAAAAAGATGAGCTTAAAATCCGTGGCCTTCCCACCCAAAAGGGGCCAAAGCAAATCGGTAGCCCAGGTGGTCGGGAGCATCGGCGAAGTCGGAGTTTGAAGGGAGGCTAAGTATCCGGCCACGCTCTGAAAGCTATCGGGGTTAACCAGCTGCTCAGGCCGCAGGAGCCTAAAAGCCAAGTATAACCCCACGAAGGCTAAGAGCCCCAAAAGACTCATGATATCGCGAGTTCTTCTGGCTGGTAAAATATTTACCAATAAGATAACGGCAATTTGACTGACAAAGCCCGAAGATAAAACCACTGGTATGGCCGTAGGCACCAAAAGAAGATAGTACCAAAAAGACGCCTTAAACGAAGCCCCAAAGGCTAGAAAGACCGGCAACAAAAAGACCACCGGCATCCAGGCGCTGGCTAAGATCGATTGATAAGATCTAGCCCAAAATATCGACTCGCGGTCCACAGGGAAAGCCATTAAGAGCGGAAGATCTCTAGCTAAATAGAAACTAGATAGGGCGGTAATTACGGCTGAAAATATCAAAAGAGCCGAGCCCGTAAGCCACAAGAGGCTAAAGGTCTTGTGGGAGAGGATATCGCCAAAACCCTCAACCGAATAAAACGAGCGGATCATCTTCATGGACAATAAAAATAGCGCCGCCCACAAGGCTAGGGTAAAAACACCTAAGGACACCAGCTTAATGCGGCCTCCGGGCCCGGGGTCCTTGAGGTAGTTTTTAAGGCCTAGAGAGGCCGGCTTTAATAAAATAAGAATTTCCCGCATAAAATACCAAATTACAAAAAAGCTATTTTAGCCAAATAACTATTTTTTATCCTTTAGGACCATCGTTTTCGGTTTCGGTATTGGTTAGCTCTAAAAATAGATCTTCTAAGTCGCCGGCGCTGGACCCGACAGTTCGCCTGAGCTCTTCTTCGGCGCCTTCGCTAATAAGTCGTCCGCGCTCAATAATGCCGATGCGATCGCACAGCCTAGAGGCTAGGCTCATGGTGTGGGTGGACATGAAAATGGCCACGGAATCTTCTCTGGCCATTTTTTTAAAAATGCCCATGACCAATTTGGCGCCCCTAGGATCTAGCCCGACCATGGGTTCATCGACCACTAAGATCTTGGGCTTGGGTAGTAAGGCCCCGCTCATGATTAGCCTTTGTTTCATGCCGTGGGAGTAGTTTTCAATCAGCTCATCTCGCCAATCCCACAGCTCGAAGAGCTCTAAGAGCTCCCTAGATCTTTTTTCGGCAACATCTTTGGGCACCCGGTAGATATCAGCGGTGAAGCTTAAAAACTCTATGCCTGAGAGTTTTTCATACAAAAAAGGCCGATCAGGGATGTAGCCCAAAATGGCCTTGGCTTCCCTCGGATGGGCGGCCAAATTATAGCCGCCCAAAATTATGCTGCCTGAGGTCGGGGCCAGGGCCCCGGCCAACATGCGGATAGTAGTCGTCTTACCGGCCCCGTTAGAGCCCAAAAAACCGTAGATCTCTCCTGGCCGAACATTGATAGTCAGATCGATAACCGCCTTATGGCTACGGTAGCTCTTGTTGACATTTTCGACTTTAATCATCGGCTGGCGACCGGAGGGTCCCTCCTAGCGTTCCCAAGGCGAAATGAAAAATAAAATCGGCCCTTACGAACAAAAGCCCCTCCAGATGAGCTGGAAGGGTAAGTTTTTTTAGCCCAACTCTAGGGCTCTACAGGCTCTTGAATATTAGAAAAGAAGCTTAGCCCGTATGATGAGATTAACTGCTCGATAAGATCGCCCATGGCTCCTTTAGGTATCTCAGGCGGCGGGCCGGCAAGAGCCAGATTGGCTACTTGTATTACTTGAGGGTCATCCACCAAAACCAAACCAGCCTCAAGGCTCGGGCTATACTGGTAGACCACCCTGCCGTAGGCGTCAACCCACTGAGCGCTCTGAGAAGTTAGAAAACTTAAACTTAGCTTGTAAGTCTGGACTTCGGCCGATTGGGCGGTATCGTCTTCAATGGTCAGCTGCCCGGGCTTAAAGCTCATAGATATGGGATCTAATAGCTCAACGCCCATAGCCCGGCCCAAGGGCATATCCCTTTGATGGCCTAACCAGGGTACCACGCCGGAAACAACTATCGGTCCATTGGGCGGGAGCGGTAGTGACGCTTCCTTGGCTTGCCCGCCTAAGCTCAGTCGGCAAAGTAGCTTATCGCGATCGACAATAGCTGAGGCTGAGGCCATCTCAGAACCTATGGGCACCGTAAAGTGAGCTGAAACCAACCGGCCGCGCTGGTCGAAGATGGTCTTAGATATTGTCTTAAAGCCCAAAGCTGTGCCGGCCAGCTTAAAATTTAAAAGCGACTCCTCCGTAATCTCTAGTTCCCCGCTATCGGGGTTCGTTACCACCTCGCGCCTGGCCCAACCAATGGGCTGAGTCCCTAAGACGAGTTGGTAGAAAGTTTTTTGGTCAGTTAAGCTAAAGAGAGCGCCGTAGTTAAAGGCAAAATTCCCCGACCAGCCCCACCAACAAAGAAAGATGAGACCGCAAATGAGGAGAGTAAGCTTAACAAGGTGTTTGGCCATTAAGAGGGCTCAAGCCTATGGGTATACGGTCAAACCCGCCCGGGTGGCCAGGCGGGTGGCAAAATCAGAGGCGATGTTCATGACGGCCGTATATTTTTCGTAGCTTAAACCCGCACCTAAGGCCGTGGTCAATTGGAGTTCCGGGGTCAGGATGTCAGAGGGGCCGTGGGCGTCGCTGTTAATGAGCACCTTAGCCCCGTGGGCCAAGGCTAAGGAGGCCACCAAGCCATTACCTAAGTTGTGACCGCCCCTTGATGAAATCTCCAAAAAGATCCCCTTGCGGGCCGCCGCCTTGACTTCTTGGTCCGTTATCAAGCCGGGATGAGCCAATATATCGGCGCCAGCTTCAATGGCCGCCATGTTGGTGCCAGGGGCCACAGGCTCAACCGGGCTCTCGCCGTGGACGATCACATAATGAGCCCCCAAGGCTTTAGCTTGCTTAACGGTACTGGTCATCTGATTGGGGGGGATGTGGGTGAGCTCAACCCCGGCTAAGAGAGTTAAACCTATGATTCCCGATAGGGCCTTTGAGGCGATTAAGGCGGCCTTCAGACATGATTCCATGTTAGATTGGTCGACGTGATCGCTGATTCCCAAAACCAAATAACCCTTGACTACGGCCCTTCTAGCTAGCTCAGCTGGCGCCAGCTCTCCGTCAGAATGGATGGTGTGGGTATGGAAATCAATTACAGGGAAAGGCCCTGACGGTTTTGACATGGTTATAACTTTCGAGGTCTGGTGATATCCATGACTAAGGTCTTAAAGCTTCTCTCGAAGACAGCGTCAAATTTACCCGGCGGGTGGACCTTAACCACAAAACCTAGGCCAAAGGTCGGGTGGTTAATGGCTTGATCGATCCGGTAGACGGCTTCCATTGAGTAGGGTTCGGGCACCAAAGAGGACAAGCCGTCTTTGCGCTCGCCCCACAGGCGAAAAGCCTGCTCTTCTTCGTCATGGATCTGCTTTCGGGCTTCTCTGACTTCCTTAGACTCTTTGGGTTCCTTAGGTTCTTTGGGTTCTTTTGGTTCCTTGGTAGTCTTGGCGCTCTTAATGGGCTTAGCCTTGCCGGTAGCCGTTTTGGCCTTGGTGGTGGTGGTTTTAGTTGCGGTTTTCTTGGTCCCTGGGAGAACCGGCGGTCGGTAGTTGTGTTGGCTGTTGCAGGTCAAACAGACGACATGCTTGACGGCGCCCTCCATCATAGAGACAATGCGATGGTTGGTAGGACGCCGGCATTTAGTACATTGGGCGTCGATATCCCCACCGACCCTCATATCGTCTAGTGGCTTTGCAAAACTCATATTTCCCTCGATATTGATGGTTACTGTCCGAAAAAAATTTAGTCGGACAAAACTTAGTTGCGTAAACTGTGAATGGGCGCCGGAATACGGCCGCCTAATGATATAAAATCAGCCGCCTCTTGATAGTCGCGGACTTCCATGATGGTGGCTTGTCCTAGTAAGCCGCCATAGCTGACTTTTTCGCCAGCTTTTTTGCCAGGCACCGGAATTAAGCGGGCGGCTGTGGTCTTATGGTTGATAACACCGATTGCCATCTCATCGGCGATCAAGGCCGAAAGCGTGGCCGGGCTAGTATCCCCGGGTAGGGAGACCATGTCTAGGCCCACTGAGCAGACCGAAGTTAAGGCCTCAAGTTTTTCTAAGCTCAAGTAGCCTGCTTCGGCGGCTGCGCCAATGCCTAAATCCTCGCTAACCGGGATAAAGGCGCCCGATAAACCGCCAACGTGACTGGAGGCAAAGGCCCCGCCCTTTTTGACGGCGTCGTTTAAAAGGGCCAACAAGGCCGTAGAGCCTGGAGCGCCAATGGCCTTAAGCCCGAAGCTATTAAAAATCTCCCCGACCGAATCCCCAACCTGGGGGGCCGGGGCCAGAGATAGATCGACCACCCCAAAGGGGAGAGATAAAGACGCAGCCACCTCCCGGCCCAAGATCTCGCCGACCCTGGTGACCTTATAGGCTGTCCGCTTGATAACCTCGCTGAGCTGCCCAAAGCTGGGCTTTGGGCTCTGGCTCATAGCCCTATCGATAGCTTTTTTGACCACCCCAGGGCCTGAGACCCCGACGTTAATGACGGCGTCAGGCTCCCCAAAACCTAAGTAGGCCCCGGCCATAAAGGGCATATCCGGGGGGATGTTAGCGAAGACCACCAATTTAGCGCAGGCCAGGCCGTCTCGGTCGCGACTCAAATTGGCCGTAGCCTTAACCGCCTGGCCCATCATGGCCACAGCGTCCATGTTGATGCCATCGCGGCTGGAGGCCACGTTAACCGAGGAGCAAACCCTTTCGGTTTCTGATAATGCTTGGGGTATGGCCTCGATCAGAGATTTGTCGCCTTTGGCAAAGCCTTTTTCGACCAAGGCTCCAAAGCCGCCTAAAAAATCAACGCCGACCTCCCGGCTAGCCCGGTCAAGCACCTTAGCCACCTTAACCAGCTGGTCAGGCGAAAACGGCCCGGCTAAAACGCTCACAGGGGAGACGGCAATGCGTTTGTTAACTACGGGAATGCCGTATTTTTCGGCCACCTGATCGCAGACGCGAACTAAGTTTTCAGCGTGGCGGCAGATCTTATCTAAGATCTTAGCCGACAAGCGGCTTAGATCGTCTGAGAGGCAGTCCATTAAAGACAAGCCTAAGGTAATGGCCCTAACATCTAAATGCTCATTTTTGAGCATCTCCAAGGTAGCCGTAACTTCCCGATCGGTCAGCATGAAATAATAACCTTTTTACCCGATGATAATCTCACGGGAACTAGCCGCCAGAGGCCTGAAAATGTGTTGATAGTACCGGGCATTATTTTGGTCAATTGTTTTCTTGGCGTCCTCCTCTGACTATGGTCTGAAGATTATAGCCATAAATCCTTCATAAAGCCTTTTGGGCTTGGCCCTTGGGGTATATAATATTTAAACCAGGAGTAAAGGAAGGAAACATTATCAATTAATCTTGATACTTGGGGATGAGACTTTGTAGCTAAATTAGGAAAGCCCGCAAAATGCTTAACTTGAAACAAGTTTCCTTGGGTTTACCGTTGCCCGAAATACGGTTGGACAAATTCGATTGGACAAAGTACGATTGCGCAAAATACAGAGCGGCAAAAATAGCCTGGCCTAAGAACGGTTGCCTAAAATACGGTTGCAATAAGCAACTATATTTACCTAGTATGTATTATAATGCGCATGGATTAGAAAATCAAATAAATGGAAAAAAATATCTAGGACATTGAACCCCTAACTTAAGCCAGTGGTTGGTATTTTTTAAGCCAAGATTTTAGCCAAATATCTATTGAGGTTTGATGGAGCGGGCCGCTCAATCCCTAAAATC
>JAITJB010000252.1 GCA_031279155.1 Deltaproteobacteria bacterium
TATAATTTTTATTGCCGTAAGTCACCAAAAGGTTATGGGCCTAAATTTGAAAAAAGAAAAAAACAAAACGTTGTATAAATTTACTGGCCATAAATTTTTGGAGATCTTAATGGTCAAAGTAGTGGTTGGCAAGAGCCGGCTTTGGCAAAAGCCTAGGCTGGCCAAAGACTGGTTAGAGTGATCAAATGCGGCCATCCATAAACAAATCAACCTCAAAAGCAAGGGCTCTATCAGAAGATTATCTATATTGAGGGGCCTTAAGGTTACTGGCCGATCTGGCGGCAGCCCTTTTGGCGCCTCTGGCCCAGTGGGGTTGGGCGGTTTTTTTGATTGACTGGCGGGCGAGAAAAGTGCTGGAAATCATTGCGCGTAATAACACTAGTTTTTTTGGCTTTTACGAGCGTTTGGGGGGGGCAGGTAGATAGGGAAAATCTAGATCTTATAAGTATTTTAGGGAGCTTAAGGCCAGGTTATTAAAGGCGTGACCTCAGAAAAAGATTCTGGAGTTGTAGACTATCGATAACAAAAGGGGCGAGTATTATAATTTTAGAAAAAATCTCTTAAGATCTTGCCAGAATTCCTGCTTGATGATGGGATCATTTTGCATGAGCCTTAAGCCAAAGGTCACCAAGAGCTTAGCCTCGTTTGGCCCTAAAATTAATTTTTTGTGTCTTAAAAGGCCTATGGCTTGATTGGAGGCGCTAAGGGCCCGGCCAGGCATGAGCCCTAAGGCTATGACGGCTAGGGGGTCAACCAGCTCGATTTCCCTCATGACAATTGAGGTACAAGGTTTAAGGTTGATGCTCTTGGGGTCTTCGGGATCTTCCACCGGGCATTTGACTAAGGAAGTTATAAAACAATCTTCTGGCTTAAGTTTAAGGCCTAAGGTAATGATATCGTTTAAGAGGGCGGAAATAAGATCGGCCTCGGTGTTATTTTTGTCAGGCGGCTCAATTACGATCATTATGCTAGATCCGGCCTGGCCTTTACCCGGTAAGGGCTTGACTTTACCGCCCTGGGATAGGGGGCAAAGTTTACAGTCGGCTAGAGAAGTATACAATTGCTCCAAATTTTCGGCTTGTTTGAACCAGGCCTGGTTGGAGGCGCTGGTTTTTGGCGGGTCGTTAGGCAAAGCCCTATCAAAAGATTCTATATATTGCGGGGCATTAAGGTTATTTGCCGATCTGGCGGCAGCCCTTTTGGCGCCTCTGGCCCAGTGGGGTTCGGCGGCTTCTTTTTGATTGATTGGCGGGGGAGAATTGTCCTGGAAATCATCTTTGGGCTTAATATCACTGGTTTTTTTAGTTTTTACGACCGTGGGGGGGACAACGAGATAGGAAAAATCCAGATCTCTTAAGTATTCCAAAAAGCTTAGGGTCTCGGTTACTAAAGGCGTGACTTCAGAAAGAGATCCTGAAAAAGGTTCATAATCTTTTAACTGCTCAGAATTTAAGGTAAAATCTCCGGGGGCGTGATTTTGAGGCGGGCTTTCGTGCTCATTGGGGGGCGGGCTCTGGTCAGCGGACATCAAAAAGTCTCCCAAGGAAAGCTAAGGAGAGAAAAATTTGGGCTTACTTTTTTTTCCGATTGATGGCTCTCGATTTGGCCTTGGCTTTAGCTTGGGTTTTCGAGGGCGGGTCGTTAAGTTCTTTATTGGGTGGGGGCAAAAGTTCAATAAACCAAGGCTGGTCATCAGGTTCTTCAAGATAATTTTGAACATTCATAAGCGTAACAAAATGAAGTAGAGCAGGTATTTCATTGGTGACTAAGTTCCAAATTTCACTTAAAACCACTGTTAAATAGTCATGGGCAAAAAGATTGCTCATGTCTAGTATTTTTACAAAAGGCGCGTCATCAACAGAATCAAGTAAAAAATCCCTAGATAATTTAGTGATTAAGCTACCAATTTTAGAAATAGAATCTTTAACCGACTCTTGAAATGAGATTTTATTGGTAATATCTTCTAATGTATTTCCATGTATTTCAATATGTTCATTTATCCCAAGGCAAAAATGTTCTATTTCTAATAAAATTTGTTTATCTTTATCGTTCATAATAAAAGATTTCTTGCCTAGGCAGGCCTTTCTAGGGGTTAGGCCCGGTCATAGCAACTGTGAAATCGTCGATTTGGTAGACTACGAGGTTATCGACCCACAAAAGACCGGAAAAGGTCAGGGCTTTGCGGGCTTGATCGGCGTGCAATACTTTTAGGCCCAAGGTCACCTCGTTGTTCTTGGGGACGATCTGGCCTCGGTATAGCCACCGGTGGATGTTGTCAACAGCCGGAGCCGACCAGCTTGTGGCGATCTCGCTTAAGGGGACCTCTGGTTGGAAGGTCTGGGCGCAAAGGACTTTGGCCGCCTGAATAAAGGCCTCTAAGCCCAAGGAACCCGGCCAGACGGGATCAAAAGGAAAGTGGGCCTCAAAAAACCAAGCTTTCGGATCGACTTTGACCCGTCCCCATATGCGGCCATCACCCTTGGGATCGAAAACAACGGTGTCTAACATACGCCAGAAATCCGAGGGCCAGGCCGGGCCTTCGGGGTAGGGGATAGAAGATCCCGAAGCCGTTGGCGAGGTCAAGGCTTTTAAGAGGGCCGGGTTGGCTTTAAGGCCGCCTTGACGCTCTAAGCTTTCAGGGGTATGAAAGCCAAAATGGGTCTGCCCCTCGTAGACCGGTCTATGGCCATAATAGCAGGAAAACTGGTAATGCTGAATGGTCATAGAGCCCAAGACGCTGGCCTTAGTAAGCGTGGCCCTGGTCTGAAGAGGGCCGGTAATGACGCCAGGATGGGCCCGGACAACGGCCTCGCCGCCTAGGTTACGAAAATGCATGGGCCCCTGAAAAGCCAGAGCTGAGCCCATAAAGGCGGCCAAAAAGCCGCAGGGTTGGAGGGCGATCTCATTTAAGGCGGCGTAAGGTAGGACCGGGGGCGCGCCGCCAGCCTCCCCTAAGAGCCAGGCCCTCGACTGAGGGTGGTCAGAGGGCCGATATAAGGCCTCAACCTGGGTGCCAGGGGCCACCGTACCCAAGCGGCCCTTGCGGATGGTGGCTTCATCTATAAAGTCATAGGGCTCTCTAGGGAGCCTAGCCACAAAATCGCCAGAATCGAAGCGTGCATAGAGCGGGCCAAAGGCTTCGGAGAGTAAGCCGGTCGAAATACTAGTTAGCTGATTTTTATCAAAAAAAGTATTCTTTAACCTACGTATCGAAGAACTTTGGCTGGACCCGGAAGTAGGCTGCGTTTCAACTGTTTTGGTCCGAGCCTGCCTTCGGACGACGGTTTCGGGCTTTGTAGGCGTAGCTTTGCCGTCTAGAGAGCTCGAATCTTGGGCTTCTAGGCGATCGGCTTTTTTACCCGTGCTACTGCCCTTGGGCCGGCCTCGGGCTTTTTTTACTGACCAGATGTCAGTTAAGCCCTCTAAAGATTGACCGGCCAATCTTAAGCCCAAGGAGTTGACCTCAACTATGGGCCGGCCGTCAGCCCACATGATGGCTTCGGCTAAGGCGTAGGGTTGACCGCCGGCGTGACCGTGGCTGGGAGAAGTTAAGCCAGTTTCTTTGATGTGGACCTCGTAGGCAACTGTCTTAGTCGATGGCGTTACCTGGCCTCGGCACCTAAGGCTTTGGGTTTGGCCGATGGGCGGCTGAAAAGAGCATTCGGCATATTCCCCCAACCAGCCCATGGCTAAAAGATAGAGCCTTAAGGACTGCAAGCAGGCGTCGTACATTAGGGTGCCGGGCATGACCTCATCGCCGACAAAGTGGGAGGTCAGATACCAGCTCTTGGGATCGATCTTTGATTCCGTCCGGATAAAACCGGATTTAAAGGCCCCGCCGTTGGGATCGATAACCGGGGCGCAGTCTATCAAAGAAAGTTTACCCATAGGCAAAAGAAGCGGTTTTTCCAGTTTAATCCGGGCAAAGGTCGGGCCCAAGGGGGCGGGATCGCCAGATCTAAGGATATTTAAGGCCTGGGCGTCTAAGCTTGCGGCCTCAAAGGCCCCGGAAAAGCCAAAAAGAAGCGGGTTTATCGATAACTTAGATAATAGAGGATCCGGGGCTTTTTTGGGTAAGCCCTTACCGGCGGCTAAAGCCGCCGGCGTAAAGAAGCCGGCGCAGCCGCGCCGCATAGATAGAAGCGGATGGCCAAAAATGGTCCCATCAAACTCGAAGCGGAACATGTTGGTTTCAGCGTGGCTAAAAAAGTTAATCAGCCTAATGTCGTAGCTAGCGGTTTGCCCGACCTCAGGCAGATCGCGGTGGAAGACCACTTCGGCGTCTAAGAGCCGGTATCTGGCTAGGCCCTTGGTAGCCGAGTCAATACCTAACCAGGCCGATAGTAGGAGGTCAGCCTGACCGCTTTCGATACTCATGCCCGGGGTAAGTTTTTCGCCCTCAACGCACCAGAGATCGGGTTTGATATCGTGCTCGGTTACCACCCGGCCAGAAGAGAGCGACATGGGCTGCCCCTCTAAGCGGGTGACCCTATCGACAAACATCAACGGCTCATCGGGGAGCCTTACGCGAGTTGGGTAGGCGTCAATTTCGGCAAATTTAGGACCAAAGACCTTGGCGATGGATCCGCGTGCAAATTCCAGGCATTCGGCTCGGCCTAAGCCCGGGGGCAGGGGATCGAGGCCTGAGAGAGCCGTTGGACCATTTTGGGCGGCTAATTTTGAGTTTAGAAAATCTCGAGATTGTTTGCCATCTGGCCCGGCTAAGCTATCGCGCCCGGCTAAACTATCTTGGCCAGCTAAGCTATCGGGGCTAGCTTGGCTATCGGAGCCAGCTAAGCTATGGCGGGCGGCTTGCCCGGCTGAGCTAGCCTGTCCAGCCAGGCCAGCTGGTCTGGTGGCGGTTTTGCTCCTCTGGCTAGGGCGCAGCTTGGTTTTGGGGCTAGCGGCGGAACCTAGAGAATGAGCGCGTTCTTCTTTTACTACCTGGGATATTTCTTGATTACCCGAAGGCTTTTGGGCTATAGGGGCCAGTTCGCTAGTTTGCTGCTCGAGCCAGGCCAGGTAATCGGAAGGCGTTTCGGTCGAACTCGCGGGGGCCGCCGCCTCGGCCGGGCTGACAGCCTGCGAGGGCTCTGGCCAGTCGATGGGGTGGGGGGCCAGCTTGATGGGGACCAAATACCTCTGATCCGGCTCAGGCGGCAGCTGGAGAACGAGCTTATCTAAATTCAAGGGGTAGCCAGACAGCCAGAGCTCAGCTAAGACTCTATATAAGCCGGAGTGGCCTTCATCTACGGCGGTGGCGGCCAGTGATTGGGCCATATGGGGTTTATCGCCTAAGATGCTTTTGATCATCCTGGTGGTGGAATTACCGGGCCCGACCTCGATAAAAAACCTGACCCCATCTTGGTAGGCTTGTTCAATTAAATCCGGAAAACAGTGGCCATAAAGGGCTTGGTCAGTTAAAGATTGGGCTATGGCCTCCGATTGCTGCTCAATCGCTTTGGCCTGAAAGCAGGAATAAAATCTAAGATCGGGATTGGGGACCGTCCGGCGGGTGTGGAAAAGGCGGTACTTTTCGGCCACCTGGCCTACGACCGGGGAGTGGACGGAAGCCACATCCTCGATGGGAAACATCGGGGCTTCCATGGCAATAGCTAAGGCCTGAACAGAACTTTCCTCGCCGCCAATAACCACTTCCTCGCGGGTATTAACCAAAAGGAGAAAGGCCCGGTGGCGGTGAGCCGTAGGTAAGGTAGCTAAGGCGGCTTTGGCCTGCTGGGCCGGCCTAGGGACCAGCGCGGTCAGCCACCTTAGGGGCTTATGGACGGGCCAGCTCCAATAGCTCCGGGCAGCGTTAAGTTCGCCGGTCAGATCGTCAGAGAAAAGGGGCGAATCCATCAGATCGCGCCAAAGTTCATCGCGGTCGGGCCAGAGGTTGGAGGCCACCAAGGCTGAGACCTCGCCTAAGGAGTAGCCCAAAACGGCTTGGGGAATGATTTGCTTCTTAGTTAGAATGCTAGCCCCAATTAAACCAAAGGCGACCTGACCTAAAATGGCTTCCTTAACCGTGGGCCGCTTGTGGTTTGGTTCCCATAAAAGTTCGCTCTGAAATAGCCCGATGGGGTCAGAGCTTTGAGCCTCTAACTCACACATGACCTCGGGAAAGGAGACGGCTAAGCCCCGGCCCAAGCCCTTGTAGTGCCCCCCTGATCCCGGAAAGACCCAAGCTAGATCGCCGCTTAAAGGCTCATTGGGAGCGGTTAATAATCTTGGTTTAAAATCGCGGTCAACTTCTCCCGATAGGGCTCTTTTGATGTGGCTAGATAGCTCTCTAGCGTCTCTCACCAGAAGGGCTAAGGAAGGCTTTCCTTGGCCGGGGAGGTTCCAAAATTCTCTGGCCAGCTGCAGTAAATCGCGAACAGGATTTTGGTCTAGTAAATTTTGAAGGGTAGCTAACCGCTCTTTGAGATCCTCTGGCGAACTAGAGCGAACAAAAAACCAGACGTCGGGCTTAACCGGATCTGAGGAGACAGTTAAGGGGGCCGGGCAGTGGCCCTGGGTCTCAACTATCACGTAGCCAGGGCCATCTAAGGATCTAGGCGGGCTCTGGGGGTTTTTTAGCCAGTAGCAAAAGCCGTGACCGCGGCCTAGGGGTTTTAAATGGTGGCGCAAATAAAAGGCGTTGCGGTTTAAGGCAAATAAGCCTGAAAGCGGCCCTAAGCGCTCATCGCGGTCAGTTAAGGTGAGCTCAGCTAAGGGCTGGAGGATCTTGGCGGCCTTGGGGGAGGCTAAAACTAAAGCCGCCGCTCCCTCAACCCAAACCGTTTTGGGGGCCAGAGCTGCCGTCTTGGGATCGCCAAAGGTATCGACTACGCCAACTAAAGCTAAATCTAATTGCCCGGAGGCCAAAAAGGCCATGGCCTCACGTAAGGCCCGGATACCGCTATCTATCTCTTCGGAGAGAGTAAAACTTGGGCCGCCAATACCTAGGTAGCGAGCCAGCCTACTGGCCACAAAGCTTCCTAAAGATCCCAAAACTCTATTGTGGGTTAGAGGCGGAGGCGAGCCCTCGCGCATAAGGCGGGTAAGTTCTCCCTCGGCTAAGGGCGACATTAGGCCGCGCCGGATTAATTCCGCCGCAGCCCTTGGCGGGGCCAGCCACCTTAAGGCAAAATCCGCCGAACGGGGATCGATATCCACGCCCATGAAGACGCCAAAGCGGTTGCGGTCAATACCCTGGGGCCAGTTGTCAGGGTCGAGTCCGGCGGCGTTTAAGGCGGCTAAGGCCGGTTTCAAGGCTAAGGTCTGCTGAGGCAGGGCTTCGGCTAATTCCCTCGGCGGCAGATGAAATTTTTTGGCGTCTAAATTTAGCGTCTGGTCAAAGAAAAAGCCGGTGGCCTTAAGTCCGCCTAAGCGGCGGGTCTGGGCTAAGGGCGGCTCTTCGGGGGTTAGCCAATAGCGGGCCAGATGCTCGTAATTTGGCCAAGGGGCCAATACTGTCCTAGCTGAAATGAGCGACGCCGTAAGGACGCGGTCGGGCGAAGAGATTAGCTTTGGCGAGGCGTCAGATTTAAGCGGGCTAATATCGTCTATTGCTCCCGCCTTACTTTTGGCGGCTTTTGAGGTCTTAGCTTTTGTTGGCTTTTTAGCCGTCTGAGGCGACCAGAGGCTAGGAACGTACTCCTCCATCAAGGCCTGGGCGTTTACGCCGCCAAAGCCAAAGGCGTTAACTGCAGCTAACCTTGGCAGATTATTTTTGGGTTCAGGCCAGGCTATGGGCTTAGTTAAGACCCTTAAAGCCGGGGGCTTATCTAAGTTAAGTTCCGGCGGGGCTTTGGTAAAGCCGGCAGTCGGGGGCAGTATCTGGTTTTTGATGGCCCAGGCCGTTTTAACGATGCTGACGGCCCCGGCGGCTGAAAGAAGGTGCCCTAAGTTACCCTTAACCGAGCCCACGACCGGCGGCACAGCGGGGTTTGAGCCCTTTAAGAGTTTTTTAATGGCGCTTATTTCAGTGGTATCGCCTAAGGTGGTGCTCGTCCCGTGGGCCTCAAATAGTTCCGGGGCCTCATGGGGATCTAAGTGGGCGTCAGCGAAGGCGTTGCGCATGGCCCTTTCTTGGCCTTCGGCGTCCGGGGCTAGGAGATTTCCGGTTCTATCGTTAGAAAGACCCACGCCAGTGATAACTGAGATAATTTCGTCGCCATCACTAATAGCTCTATCTAGCCGCTTTAAGACTAAAGCTACCGCGCCCGATCCAACGACTAAGCCGTCAGCCTCCTGAGAGAAGGGGCGGGAGATGCCGGTCCGCGATAAGGCCCGTAATTGACTAAAACCCAATTGGGTGAAAAGGGGGTCGGCCTGGGCTAAGCCGCCAGTAACAGCTAAGGTTAAGGTGCCGTCGCGCAGGCGATCTAAGGCGAGTCTTAAGGCGTATAGCGACGACGCGCAGGCGGCGTCGACGGTAAAAGCCGGGCCCCCAAAGCCAAAGGTCTCAGCCACCAATTTGGCGCTGTAACCCACGGCCCGGAAGTGGTTGGTCTTAGGGGGCGGATCGAAGGGGTTAAATTCCCAAGCCCTGGTGGCTTCGCGACCATAAAACGAGACGGCCGCTTCGGCCATGGCTCTGGTGGGGAGTATGACGTGGCCGGCGATGACGCCTAGTTTTCCGGGCTCGTGGCCGGTAAGGGACGTATTTTCTAAGGCCTTTCGGGCGGCTTGGAGCCACCATAAGAGCGAGAGATCGGCTTCACTTGGGTCAAAACTGGCCGGTAACTTTAAGCTCCCGAAGTCCTCTAAGCGGCCCGAGCTCCAGGCCCCGGAGAGCGAATAGGCTTTGTCCGGGAAAGGCTCGCTACTTTGATAGAAAAGTGAGGGTTCCGCGCCAAAGTCCGAAGCTTCGGCGGCCCGGAAAAAGGTTTTATTGGAAGCAATATTTTCCCAAAGAGTGTCAGGATCTGAGGCCCCGGGCACTATGAGCCCCACGGCCACCAAGGCGGCAGCGCGGCGGGGATCACGGTCGTAAGTCATCTAAGTGGGCCTCCGCTCGGTGAGCCAGGAAAGGCTTGGCTTAGATGGCTCTTAGCCTGGGAGCCCAAAATGGGCTGGCCGCTTAGGCTCTCTAAAGATGTTCCGGCGCCTAAGACCACGACTTCGGCTGGCTCGCCAGCCGGGCTATTGATGAGCTTAACGAAGGTCTCAACCCCCTCTTTGAGGCCGATAAGGCCAACGCCTTGGGACCTAAACTGATCGGCTAAAGTATCGGTTACCATGCCGCCGGCCCAGGGCCCCCAATTTAAGGCCAGCACTCGGCACTGTGGGTGGAGGAGCGACAGCTCCCAGGCCGTCTTGTTTAGGACTTCGTTACCAGCTGCGTAATCAGATTGACCTTGCCGGCCAAATCTGGCCGTAGAAGAACTAAAGAAGACTATCAGCCTTAAGGGTTCGGGTTGGAAGGTTTCCAATAGAAGAGAAGATAAAAGAGTCTTAGTGGCGTAGACGCGAGCAAAATCGGCTTGGCTTTTACCAATAATGGGATGATCAGCTAAGATGCCGGCCCCGTGGATAAAGCCTTTAATGGGGCCGTACTTTAGGCGAAGGCGCCGGGCCGTTTCCTCGATAAAGGGGGCGTTGGTAAAGTCGCCAGAAATATATTCTATAGTAGCCCCGGCCGCAGTTAAGGCGGCTAGGTTTCGCCTAAGTTCTCTCGAAGAGAGTATAAGGTGCGCCCGCGCTTCGAGCTCCTTGGGGGTTGAGGTCCGGCCCGACAGGCGGTGGAGGGCCTCCATGATTTGCCGTTCGCTCTCTAATCCTGACAGCCAATCGGGCTCTGGTGGGGAAATGGGCGTGCGGCCCAAGATGACCAACCTTGGCTTATAGAGGCGGGCCAATTCCGAGAGAACAACAGCGGTCACCCCCCTACCGCCGCCGGTTACGACTACGGTATCGCCAGAAGCTAAAAGCGGCTCCTTGGCTGCGGTCGGCTGGTAGGGTTTAAGGTTTAGGCAAAAGGGCTGGTTTCTAATGGGGAGTCCAAGCTCCACCGGTCCTGGGCTAGCAGCCATCTCCAAAATGGTCGTCAGCCAAGAGCTAGTGGGGACCTCGTAGATGGCGAGCGGAATATCTAAGGCTCTAACGTTAACATTGGGCCACTCCTGGGCCGCGCATTTAAGGAGACCAACTAGAGAGCCGGAGATGGAGTTACCCGAGCTGTGAGGGGATCCGTCCGGCCTTGGAAAGCCAAAGTAGCCGCCTAAAAAGCTTAAGCCAACGATGGATTCTAGTTGGGGTCCGGAATTTTCCAAAGCTCTTAAAGCCTGAGTTATCAAATCGGGATTGCGGTCAGGGCCGGGCCAGACTAAAAATAAGACCCTAGGCTGGCGGGCGTCTTGACGCCATTTTTCAAAGTCATAGCACCAGGGCCGGCGCTCAACTTCGTAGCCATTTTTCTTAAGTTCTTTTTCCAAGCCCTTAGTTAAGGCGTCGGATCCGACCAAGCGAAAGAGCCCGCTTGGCGGCCACAAGCAGGCGCCGTGACCATCGGGCGAAAAGGGTTCGGGCTGAACATGCCATAGGCTCGGGGGATCTGTTTTACCCAAGGCCTTATCGAGGAGATCGCGGCCAGTTGAGCGAGGGCTGGCCGTATGCGAGCTAGAGTCAATCTTATTAGATCCAAGATCGTTTAAAAGGGGATTTTGAGGGCTTGGAGTAGCCTGAGCTACTAAGCCCGAGCCATTACCCGGCGCGGCTTTGGGGCGTTCGGACTCAAAAAAATCCTCCCAATCGCCTAAAGTTCGGGCCCCTGACAAGCGGCTCTGATCGCTAGAAGATAAGACGGTATCAGATAAGCTTGAGAGGATCTCAACCTTTTTAATGGAATCTAAGCCTAAATCGTTTTCCAGATCCAATTGGGCGGTTAGAGTTTCTACGGGGTAGCCGGTCTCGGCGGCGACAACGCGCCGGACCAGACCAAAAGGCGCGGGCTTAGTCTTTTGAGATTGCTCTTCGATGATATTAATCAATTGCCCCAAGGTCTCAGCTTTGGTTAGAGAGGCGGGCAAAATATCGGGTAATCTTTCAGATAAGGCCGAGAAGAGCTCAACTTTTTTAATGGAATCTAAGCCTAAATCGTTTTCCAAATCCATCTGCGGGCTCAGAGAATCGATGGGGTAGCCGGTTTCATTGGCTAAGACCTCGTAGAGGATATCGGCGTAGGACAAAGAAAGATTTTCGTTTTGGTATTGGCCTTCGTTTTGATATTGGCTTTCGATTTGGTATTCGTTTTGGTCTTCAAAATAATAATCTTCTAAATCTTCTCGAGCGTCTTCACGAGAATCTAGGCGGGCGTCTTCTTGGTCGGCATTAATTAAATGGCTACTGCCCTGGCAGTGGGCGGCTAGATCGCCTAAGCTCTTAGGGGCGTTGGAATCTGTTGTGGTAGGCCTAAACTCAGGGAAGGCTTCGGCTAAGGCCGATAAGAGCTCAACTTTTTTAATGGAATCTAAGCCTAAATCGTTTTCCAAATCCATGCCCGGAGCTAAAGAATCATGGGGATAGCCGGTTTCTCTGGCAACTATCTGAGTTAATGTTGACCAAGTGTCTAAACTGTAACCCAAGGGCCCGATGGTATAGCTGTCTTGCGGGCTACCGCCGTTAGATTTACCAGCGCTCAGATTGCTGGCCGGGCTGGCATGGTGTGCGCTTTTAGGCGCGGCTGACGCAGCCGCCTTAGCCGGGGCAATATTAGGAGCTAAATTAGAAGCAAGATTGCTAGCAAGATTACTAGTAAGACCTGAGGCAAAATTACCAGCGAGATTAGGCGTTCCATCTTGGCTAATCTTTTGACAGAGATCTTTAAGTAGATTTAAGCTTTGGGTCTGAAGGATTTCCAAACGATCTAAACGGGCTAAGTTGTCTAGGTTATCTAGGTTATCTAAGTTATTTAAGCTACCTAAGTTATCTACGTTATTAAGATCGCTACTAGCCAATGCTAGAGCGGGACTGGCCATAGGACGGGGCGGTTTGGGGGTTGGCCGGGTGAAGACGTTAGCCCCGCCGACCATGACGTAGTGACCTTGAGCCGGGGCCTTGGGGGCCGGCCCCTCTGGCCAGAGGGATAAATCGACCTTATGGCCTAAGGCCGAAAGATTAGCTAGATGGCGGGCTAGAGACTTTAAGGGATCGGCTAGATCAAAGCCGTCTTTATCCGGACCTAGGACGATAAGCTGGTGCCGGCTAATAATGGCCGATGGCTTAAGGTCACTTTCCAGAGCTTTGATAAACTGAGCTTTAGTTTTAATGTACCCATCATGGCCGCACAAGGGCGGATGGGGTTTGGTGTCCCAGGTCTGAAGGAGAGCGTCTAAAGCCCTATGGTTACATATTGAGCCAAGGGTCGTTAGCTTGTAGAGCTTGGTAACTGACAGGCGATCGTTTAAGGTTAGGGCCGTCAGTAAGCCCGATCCGGTGGCCTTGTAACTTTGGGGTTTTAGGCCAAAGTAAGAGAGCAAATTGGCTAAGGCTAGGGGGGCCAGAGAGGCTATAAGGGATGATACCTGAGGCGAATACAGCTCTTTACGCCACTTTTCTATGGCCTCAATGGGGGCTAAAGAAGGAGGATAGAGAAGTAAGCCTAGGTTATAGGGGCTGAGGTCATATTTTAGGCGAAATTCTTCGGCCTGATCGAGATGGTTTTGGAAGACTGGAAAGTCTAGGGCCAGTTGGCCAAAAAAATCCCAAGTTTTAGCCTCAGCCGGACTTAGGGCGTCTATTTCAAAGTCTGTAGGGATAACTAAGGCTAAAGGCGTGCTGATATCGCCGGAGGCGATAAAAAAATCATTTTTTTGCTCGCTAGGTTCATTATTATCAAAATTAACAAGCTTATTATTAATAGCCGGTAATAAGCCTAAGATTTCTTCAAAAGTACCGCTAGCCGTCAGCCTAAAGTTATCAGAAGGATTAAAGAGTGGGTATTGAGACCGAACTTGATGATTAAATTGTTCGGGCGAGGGTAAGCTAGCTAGAGAGTTTAGAGCCGTTTTAAGAGCGTCTAAATTTTGGGAGCTTAGGGCCAATATTAAAAGATCGGTTTCGCTAGAGGCCTTACCTTGGCCGCTTTCTTCCAAGAGGCAGTGGAAATTACTGCCGCCAAAGCCAAAGGAGGAAACGGCGGCTCGCCTGGGCCGCTTAGGCTCGGAGATCCAGGGCCTAGCCCGATCGTTTAGGTAAAAGGGGCAGGATAGGTCAGTTAAGGGCTGTAAGGGGTTTTTAACTTTAATGGTTGGCGGGAGAGTTTGGTGGTGTAAGGCTAAGGTAGCCTTGATGAGCCCGGCTATGCCGGCGGCGGCTTTGGTATGGCCAATCTGAGATTTAACTGAGCCCAAAGCGCACCAAAGAGACTGATCAGGCGACTTAAAATAGTCGCAAAGGGCCGCTAATTCCACTCCGTCGCCCACAGCTGTGCCGGTTCCGTGGGCTTCAACTAATTCCACCTCATTGGGGTTCCAACCAGATTCTTCGTAAGCGGCTTCTAAAGCCCTAAACTGGCCCTTGGCGCTGGGCGCAAAGACGGCAGTGCCTCGGCCATCAGAGCTACCGCCAACGCTCTTAATGAGAGCATAAATGCGGTCTTTATCGCGGATGGCGTCTTCGAGTCTTTTTAAGACCACAACGCCAACGCCCTCGCCCAATAAGGTCCCGTCGCCTTCAACATCAAAGGAACGCACCTCGCCGGTGGGAGATAAGGCTGGCGTCTTAGAAAAACAGGTAAACATAAAGGGATCGCTAAAGGTATCGATCCCGCCGCTGACGACCAGATCGGCCCGGCCGCTTCTAAGCTCCAAAAGGGCTTGGCTGACGGCGGCCAAAGAACTTGCGCAGGCAGCGTCCACGACCATATTAGAGCCGCCTAAGTTTAGCCGATTAGCCAAACGCCCGGCGGTAACGTTACCCAAAAGACCCGGAAAACTTGACTCGCGCCAGGGGACAAACTGCTCAGAAAATCGCTCTAAGATCTCGCGGCTAATATCGGGGGCTAAGCCTGAATCTTTTAAGGCCTTTTTAAGCTGAGGGTGGACCAGGCGGCTACCTAGGGAGACGACCATTTTAAGGGCCCCGGTAACGCCCAAGATAACCGAAGTCCGCTTGTGATCAAATGATTCAGCCGGATAGCCGGAATCGATCAAAGCCTCTTCGGCTACAACTAGTCCCAACAGCTGCGTGGTATCAGTGGCCTCAATGTCTTTGGGGGTGACGCCAAATTTTAAGGGATAAAAAGGTACGGCCTCAATGAAGGCGCCGCGTCGGCAGTAGATGTGGTCAGCAGACTTGGGGTCGGGGTCATAGTAGTCGTCGGCTAGGAAGTGATCGACCGGGATGTCGGTGACGGTATCTAGTCCGTAGCGGATGACCTTCCAGTATCCAGCCGTTCCGGGGCGAGCCCCCGGGAAAATGGCGCTCATGCCGATAATAGCCACGGCGGCTTGGGAGGTGGGGAGTTTTGTGTTGGGAGGGGTCAAAGACTTGACTAACATGCTGATCCTGAAACGTTTTCATTCAAATTGGCGAGGTAAAGGTCTGAAAAGTCCCGTCGCCTAGGGAAATAGTGAAATTTTTATCTTTGCATACCCTGGATATTTTTGCAACAATAAATAAGATGGCCAAAAATGCTAGGAATAAATCGCTTGACAAGCTGGGCAAGATAGCCCAGATAGCCATCAGATGTAGCTAGCCAGTTCCTCGGGCGGCAGTGGCGAGAGGCCGTGGTAGGAGTCGTCGGAGAGCAGTCCCAGATCCCTAGCCAAAGTGAAGCGCTTAAGGACGGCTGCGCCGTACAAAAGAAGTCCGGCGACATCGGCCACTTTGCGGTGGCTGGGATCGGCATAATAGGTGCCAGAAACCCATTCGTTAAAAGCTCCAATGGACGGACCACTAAAAATACACCAATCTGTCCGGCGATCCTCAACGCCGTTGATGGCCCAGCGGGAGGCTTGGCCTAAGTACCACCTAAAGACCAAGGCCAATTTCATCTTGGGCGAGGCTAGGGCCTTGGCCAGAACCGCCGGATCGCGTTGGGTGAAAAACCGCTTAGTTTCTTCCCAAATTTCCGTTAAGGGCTTGCGGAAGATTTTTTCTTCCAGGCTTTTAACCTCATCAGCCGGAATATCTTCTAAGGCCTGGTACTGCCGGTAGAGCTCGGCTAACTTAAGAGCCCTAGGGGCAAAGAGCGTTCCATACTTTAGGACCTGGACCTTAGAGCCCAGCTCAAACATGTCGGCGGCCGGAGCTTGGCTCATATCGGTTTGAGAGGCTTTACTCAATAGGAGCCTAGCTCCCTCTGATAAGCCAGATTCCACGCAGCTTTGGTTAACTGAACCAGTTACAAAGTAGCTTAAGCCTAGATCCTGGGCGGCTAAAATGGCCGCCGGCGTTCCAAGGCCGCCGCCGCCGCCAACGCGGAGGGACTGAGGGTATTGGAACTTGCGAGAAAACTCATCGGCCAATCTTAGCATCGATGGCCACAGGGTAAGGGCCGGCCTAAAATCGGTGTGGCCACCGCTATCGGCTTCGGCGGTCAGATCCTGAGCCATGGGTATCATGGAGGCTAGGGAGGCCTCTTGTTCGGTGATCCAGCCCCGGTTAAGGCAATCTTGGACCAGCTTGGGCGGCGGCGGGCTAAAAAAGCGGCGGGCAAGCTCTAATCGGGAGACCTTGGCCATGATGCGGTTGGGGGCGTTGATGGCGCCGTCCGGTAAGGTCGTAAGCCCATGAAGGCGGTAGCGCACCAATGATGGCGTAATCTGCATGAAGGCCGAAGCCTCAACTAAGGTTACCCCATGATCTATATAAATAGAAACGACTTTTTCCTCCCACTCAGGGTCCATCGGCGAGTGGATCAGGCAAGAGCCAAAACTTAGGTGACCTAAATCTTTTTTAAGTTTGACTATGGCCTCTTCGACAGCTTGAGGATTTAAGCCAGAGGCCCCAAACATGCCTAAAAAGCCAAAGTCGGCCATGGCCGTCACCATGGTCGTTGAGCTAATGCCGCCGACCATGGAGCCAGCGACGTAGGCGTACCTTAAGTTAAATTCTTTGCGGAAGGCTTTTGAGCCAAAATTTCCCGGGGCGATGGGTGGAATGATGCCTACTAAGTTTGGATCGCATATGGAGCCAAGTTCTCCGCCAGGCCGGATATAGAGGGTATCGCGGGGATCGCATAGGGCGTCAATGATGTTTTTGTTTGGGGTTCCTACCATATTTTATTGTTCCTCAATTATCCGTTGGCCTTTAGGCGCAACGTGGATGTGGTATTAGTAATATCCTTAAATATAAAGCCCGGCTGAGCCGGAAACTAAATTTGGGTAATCAGAAGGCTTGGATAGAGCCCTCTATTATTTAAGCGCAATTATAATAACACAAAAATCCCCGGCCTAAAACCGTACCAGGCTACTCGATTCTACTTGGCTATTTGCTACCCTACTCGCTATTTAATTTGGCTACTGTACTCGCTAATGTACTGGCTAATGTATTTGGCTACTTGTTTGAGCTTGAGGCGCGTAAGCCAAAAAATAATAGCCCCAAAGTTTGGGGTCTTGGCTAAAAAAACGTCTTGTCGAAAAAGATCTAGGGCCGGGTAAAGTAAGACGGAAGGGTAAAGCCGTAAGGAGAACAAATCATGAGGAAAACTAACCTCGTGGGGAGACAAAATCATGGGGAAAACTTGTGATATTAAATCAAGTTTTAATCGATATTCCGAGCGACAAAGGCGTTCACGTTAAATCTGCTGGATCCAAAGGCCAAAAATACGTCTACCAATATACAAA
>JAITJB010000253.1 GCA_031279155.1 Deltaproteobacteria bacterium
GAGCAGGTAAAGATGGACTTAAGGATTTCCTTAACCGTCGTCTTACCAACCGATCCGGTCACGGCGGCTAGCTTGGGTTTTACTAGCCTGCGGACAGCTAAGGCCAGCTGACCTAAGGCCTCTAAAGTGTCGCTTACCCGGATAAGGGGGCCGTCTAAAGAGGCTGCCGGGGAGTCTTTATTTACAACCGCCGCCAAGACTCCGGCCTTTAGAGCGCTACTTACAAAATCGTGACCATCAAAATGCTCGCCCTTAAGAGCGATAAAGAGATCGCCTGGGCAACCGGCCCGGCTATCGGTAGTCACGGCTAAAACCTTAGACTCCCAAGGGGCGGAAAAATCCTCTAGCCCAGGGGCCACCTCCAAGAAGGCGGCTATCTGAGCGAGCGAGAGTCCTAAGCGTCCAAAGCCAGGACCACTTTTGAGATCTCCTTGGACCATATTACAACCGGCCTATTTCCTTTAAAGCTGCGGTCACTTCCTCGACATCATCAAATTTTATTTTTTTTCGCCCTATAATCTGATAGTCCTCGTGCCCCTTACCGGCCACCAAGACTAAGTCGCCCCTATTCATAAGCTTTACGGCTAGCTTAATGGCCTTCCTTCTATCGGGCTCGATAATGAAGCGGCCCTTTAGCCATGATGATATTTTTTTACCCTCTGAAAGCTCTCCGGCCTTTAAACCCTCAAATTCTGAGCTATTAATGGGTTCTAAACCTAACGACGTCAGGCCCACAGCTGTTTCATTTATGATAGCCATCGGATCTTCGGTCCTAGGGTTATCAGAGGTCAAGATGGCTAGATCGGAGAGTCTTCCAGCTTCTGATCCCATGAGCGGCCTTTTACCGCGATCGCGGTCGCCGCCGCAGCCAAATATAACAATCAAATGCTCAGGCTCTAAGGCTCTGACGGACTCTAAGGCCCCGGCTAAGGCCCCGGGGGTGTGGGCATAATCGACCAAAACAAGATACTCATCGCCTACTCTCTGGAGTCTTCCCGGAGCCCCTTGGGCGATCTCTAAGGCCTCGATGATGATTTCTTTATCAATTCCCAATTCTCTAGCCATGGCCAGAGCGGCCAGGACGTTTAAGACATTGAAGCGGCCCAAAAGTGGGGAGCGAAGCCTTATGGGGCCTTCCGGCGTTAGGGCCGTAAAAGCTAGGCCGCAAAAGGCTAAATCTATTTCTACCCCACGGTAGTTGGCCTTTTCACTTAAGCCAAAGCTTACGGCTTTACTTCCAAGCTCGGAAAATAGTCTAGAGCCGTATTGGTCATCAATACCTACGACCATGCAGCCTGAGACCTTTAGGTTTTCGGTAAAGAGTTTTTTCTTGGCCTGGTAGTACTCCTCCATGGTCCCATGAAAATCTAGGTGATCTCGCGAGAGGTTGGTAAATAAGGCCCCGTCAAACCTCAGATCATTAACCCTACCTAAGGCCAGGGCGTGGGAGGAGACTTCTAAGACCACGCGCTCGCAGCCGCCATTAACCATGCTAAGTAGAGTGCGGTACAAAAGCGGGCCCAAGGGCGTGGTATTGGGGGCTTCGCTCCTACCCGAGGGCCATCTAAAATCAACTGTACCGATGACGCCGGTTTGCTGGCCATAAGTTTTTAAGATGGCTTCCAGTAAGTAGCTAACCGTACTTTTGCCATTTGTCCCGGTTAAGCCTATGAGAGATAATTTTTCATCGGGCCGCATGTAGATCTCGCGAGCCGCCGACCCCATGACATTTTGAAATCTACTGTCATCAACAAGTAGCCTTGGACCGATTTCCGGCATATCGGGCGGGCTCAGTAAGACAGCTGCCGCGCCATTTTTTAAAGCGCTATCAATAAAGTTTCGGCCGTCTAAATTGGCCCCTTTGACCGCCGCAAACATCTCCATCGGTAAAATCTCACGGCTATCCTCGCGGATACCCGTGATTTCAGGGTCGCTTCCCCCTAGGGGTTTAAGATCGAGAATTTTAGCTAATTTACTGAGCTTCACGGCGATACCGAATCGAAGACCACACGGGCCATATCCCCGGTCGAGACCAGGGCGCCCATGGCTGGCTCCTGATATTTTGCTACCCCGCTGCCGTAGTACTCTAAGGTCAGCCGGTATTTACTTAAGAGATCTAAGACCTCGCGCATGGTTAGCCCGCTGAGATCGGGCATGAGGCCGCTAGAGTTTGAAGCCTCGCTAGAAATCGGCTCCATTAGATTTTCAGCCGTCTGCGGCTGTTCAAACTCGATCTCGCTGCGGCCGGTCCAAGTGGGGTCACTTGCTAACGATGGGATGGGACCATGACCCTTAGAGTCCTTGATGTTAACCCTAACTTGATTGTAGGCCGATTCCGAAGACATAACCCCGGGGGCCCCTACGGAAGCTTTGATGGCCGTGGGCCATTGGGGCCGGAAATCATCAGCCTGTGGGTCAACCGGGGGCACGCCTAAGATAGGTAGGGCTTGCCTCATGATCTCCCTAAATACCGGCGCGGCCACTTCGCCGCCGTGATAGCGCGGCCAGGGTTCATCTAACACAACAAGAACGCAAAGTTGGGGATCCTTATAGGGGGCCACCCCAACAAAAGAAGCGATATATTTATCTTCTGAGTACTTTCCAGCGCCCGTTACGTATTTTTGACTTGTACCCGTCTTACCTGATACCGGGTATTCGGCGATGTCAGCCCTACGGCCAGTACCATTTTTCATGGCCGCCATGCGCATCATGGCCAAAACTTGTCTGGCCACCAGGGGGGACACCACCTGGCGGACGATCTGCGGCGGATGGTTTTCAATGACCTTAAGATCGGCGTCGATGACCCTGGTTACCAGATTTGGGCGCATTAAGACGCCGTCGTTAGCCAGAGCGCTGGTGGCCATGACTAATTGAAGGGCCGTTACCGATAATCCTTGTCCAAAGGCAATATTTGCTGCATCAATTATATGCCAATTCTTAGGCGGCCTCAGGCGCCCGGCTGATTCCCCGGCCGGATAGCTAAGGCCAGTTTTTTGACCAAAGCCAAAAGCGCTCAAGTAGTGGTGGAGCCGAACAGAGCCCAAGCGCTCGCCAATTTTTGAGGCCCCAATGTTGGAGGATTTTTCGACAATCTGGCTGACAGTCAGATCGCCGTAAATGCCGGTATCGCGGATGGGTTGATAGCCGTCAATTTGGTAGATGCCGTTTTCGCAAAAAAAGATCGATTCCGGTGTGACCAGGCGGTCTTCTAAAGCCGCAGCCACGGTAAAGATTTTAAGGGTGCTGCCGGGCTCGATGGGATCGGTTAGGACCATATTGCGGCGGGTAGCCGTTTCCGAGGCCGAATAGTTATTGGGATCAAAAGTTGGGTAGACAGCTGAGGCTAAGATTTCCCCGGTGCTAGGCCTGACGATCATGGCCATGCCGCTCTTGGCGTTGGTCTCCTCTACGGCCCGGCTAATTTCGCGCTCAGCTATGTTTTGGAGCCTTAAGTCCAAGCTCAGCATGACGGAGGCCCCTTTGGGCTGCTCGAGCACCTGGTTTGAGGAATCTAAGATCAGGCGGCCTAGACCGTCGCGCTTGACCTCAATGGTGGTCGTTTGGGCCACCAGCTTTTCTTCTAAGGCTAATTCCAAGCCCTCGAGCCCGTTACCATCGCGGCCCACGAAACCCAAAAAATGGGCGGCCAAGGTCCCGTTGGGGTATACGCGGCGGTATTCCTTCTTAAGGCCCACCCCCTCAAGTAACCCTTTCTTTTTCAAAGCCCGCAGAGCCACTGACTCATTTAAGTTTAGATGCCGCTTAATATAGGCCGTGTTCTTAAGCTTCTCCATTTTCGAGCTGAGCTCTTCGAAGTCAATGTCTAAAGCCGTGAACAATTGATAGAACGTTTCCCCGCGATTTTTTATGGTTTTGCCGTCAGCGTAGACCGAGTCTACGGCCACCGAAGTGGCTAGTTTTTCCCCGTGGCGATCGAAAATATCGCCGCGCACGTAGTCAATCTTGTAGTTTCTTGTCGTTGCTCTCTTGGACTTGGCCACAAGTTCGTCGCGCTCTAAAACTTGCAAACGCCAGGCCTGGGCGATAACGCACATAAAGCCGACAATGATGATACCGAGAACTATGAGAAGTCGGTTTTTAAATATCTCAGGATTGTATTTCATAGCCGCACCTTTTTCTCACCAAATATCTCGCTATAGAGCTCGCTATAGATCTTGCTATAGCTCTCGCTATATCTCGCCATCTACTCGATGATCTCGATTTGTCCATCTTTGGGGCTAACTAAGCCAAGGGACTCGATGGCAATAAACTCCAAATCCTCCAAGACGGTTAGCCTAGCCATCTCGGCTTTGAGCTCGCGGTTGAGCTCATTTAATTCGACCTTTTCGTCAGTCAATCTTGAGACTTCCCGGCCAAGTTGGTTGTGCCTCATGGCTAGAGTTGTCTTAAACCACAAGCCTAAAATTAAGACTACCAAGATAGCCGCTAAGATGGCGAAAGCCCGGGGGGGTATGCGCTCAAGGCGCTCGGTGGGTTCTAAGGGCTGGTTAGTATCGCCGGTCAGTATTGAGCTTGCAGCTTTGGCTTCGGCTCTTTGACTCTTAATCTTAGCCTGAGTTTTTTTCCAACCAGGATTGGCCGCCCTTTGGGATACGGTAGTGACCGGTCGGTTGATGACCGGACCATGAGGCTTTTGGCTCATCAAAATCTCCCAATCAAATCCCGAATCAAAAGATCGAGGTGTGGAGTTAACTCTTACATGGCCTCAGCCCATCTGAGCTTGGCCGATCTGGCCCTTGGGTTTAGGGCTAATTCTTCCTTCGATGGGCGGATAACTTTCTTCCGATGGAGCCGCCAAGGAGTATTTCTTTCAGGCGGCCTTTTTAGGCTAGAGGGGTCAATGAACAGCTCTGAACTATCTTGCTCCTCGCCTGAGCCCCTTAAGGCTTGTTTGACCAGGCGGTCTTCTAAGGAGTGGAAGCTTATGACCACCAACCGACCGCCGGGTTTAAGGCCTAAGCGTATGTCAGATAAAAACTTACTGAGCGATTCAATCTCATGGTTAACGGCCATTCTCAGGGCCATGAACATCCTGGTGGCCGGATGGATCCTAGGGGGTGGGCCGGGCCTAAATAGGGATCGGCGGGCTAGTTCGGCTAAGGCTGCCGTTGAGGTAAAGGGCTCTTTCTCTCTAAGTTCGACGATCTGATGGGCCAAGCGGCCAGCTGCTCTCTCTTCGCCTAAGCGCCAGAAGATTGTCTTAAGCTCATTTTCGACCCAATGGTTGACAATCTCCATGGCCTTAAGATTACTTTCAGGGTCTAGTCTCATATCCAAGGGTCCGTCAGCGGCAAAGCTCAGACCCCTTGAGCTATCGGTCAGCTGCCTTAAGCTGACCCCTAGATCGGCTAGGATCCCGTCGGCTGCGCCTAAGCCTTCTCGTTCCAAAAAAGCTACCAGATCGCGAAAGTTTAAGCGCTTAAGAATTAGCCTACTATCGCCTTGGGCCCACTTTTGGGCCCAAGCTAAGGGTTCGGGGTCAACGTCGATGGCTAATAGCCTTCCCTTATGCCCTAAAGCAGCTAAAATGGCCCGGCTATGGCCGCCGCCGCCTAAGGTAGCGTCTACGTAGAAGCCGTCAGGCTTAATTGCTAGGGCTTCTATGGATTCGGTTAAGAGGACCGGCTGATGGCCGAAAGCCTCTGACCATTGATCGTCAGATTTTACTATCGGAGAGTTTACGATCGGGGGTTTTTCGATCGGGGATTTTACGTTCGATAATTTTACGTTCGGGGAGTTTACGATCGGGGGTTTTTCTTCGGTCTGGCCCGGGTTTTGTTTTTTTCCTCTTAAGCCCCTGATTTTTTGACTGCCCTTTACCATTGGGGAAGTCTAAAGGAAAAAACATTTTCTGGTAAATTCTCGCTGGCCAAGTGACTAATGCTTACCTCTTCCTTAGCTAGAGCCTCTTGCCACATTTCCATGGCTTTGCCTTCTCTAGCCTTAAGCCTTCCAGGCTCCCAAATCTCCATCTTATCGCCCACGCCCAAAATTGAGGCCTCCCGCTCAAGGCCAGCTCTTTCACGAAAAACGGCGGGAATCAAGATGCGGCCCACCCGGTCTAAGGTCACTGGCTCGATGTTGGCAAAAAACAGCCTCTGAGCTTCCAGCATGAGATAGGAGCTTTTAAAGCGCCTTTCGTCTTTCCAGGCCTCGGCTAAGACCTTCCACCGCTCCGCCGGATATAAGCTAAGACATCCGACCCCGGGATAGAAGCCTAAGTAGAGCTTCTCGGAGTTGAGGGATTTTTTTAGCTCATCTCTGA
>JAITJB010000277.1 GCA_031279155.1 Deltaproteobacteria bacterium
TTTAACTAGCCCCTTAGAGCGGCTCAAGCCGCAACAAAGAAACCCCGACCGCCAAAGCGGTCGGGGTTTCTTTGTTGGCGAGGCTTTAACTTGGCTAGAGAAGCGTTAGGCTTTCATGGAAAAAAGCCTAAAGGGGCGGCCTCATTCACCTGGTCTCACAAGCGGAATAGTTACAAAGTTTTATTTTAAGCGCATATATGTTATATTCCCTATGAGCTTAATGGCAAAGGTGGCTTATGTTTTTTTGTCTCACCTCTTTGTGGCTCTTGATTATATGACCAACCAATACCATTTTTACCATTCTACGACCGGAGCTAATGGCGGCGGGGTAACCATCGCGCGCGTGGTTTTGATAGCCGTCCTCATCGCGCTTATGGCCTCCGTGGCGACGGCTGTCATATGGAATTTTTTGGCCCCGGAATCTTTTGCTAGTTTTCATGGTCGCTTATTTGGCCGTCCTCTGGAAATCCGGGGTTTAGAGCTAACATACGCTCGTCAGCCCATGACCTTAGTTCCAGGAGCGCGGGCTGAAATTAACCCTTCATCGATAGTAAAATTAGTTGGTTTAGAAACCAACCGCTGGCGCAATTATGATTTAAGGCTTTACTCACCTGATCTTGATATAAGTTTCTTTTTGCAAGGTACGGGTTCTTTGGTTGATTTATTGGGCGTAGATCACTTCTTGGAGCCTCAGATTTTTCGGATCCAGGTTAAAGAAGGGGTTGACGTCAGGGCCGAGTTTTTAATTCAGGCGGCTTTCACAGCCGCAGATTGGGCGGCTCAGGGCAATATCGCTCTTGAGATCGAAAAGAAAATCGGGTATTATCGTAAGGCTCTGGAGCTTGATCCCGGCTCAGTTGAGCTAAAAAACAATTTGACTCGCTTAATGGCCGAAGCAGGACTTAACCGGGAGTTGGCCGACTTTTTGGAAGGAGAGCTAACTGAAGCCTCAAGCGAAGATGAGATTGGCCGAATATTAGGCGAACTCACTATTCTTTATCGAAAGATGGAGGATAGGGCGAACGAGATAGATTCTTCCGAAAGGCTTCTAGCTTGGAGCGAAAAAAATGGCCGACCGACAGAAGCTATCAAGAGCAGTCTGGCGGCTATGATCCGGCACGAGCGGCCCCAAAGGGCGGCTGAGCTCTACGAGCAGATCCTTAAAAGCGGTAATGTTGGTCATCAACGCGAGATCTTATTAGAGTTGGTTTCCATATACCGCGAGCTCAAAGAGGCCAACCAACAGATCGGGGCCTTAGAGAGACTTTTAGAGATAGCCTCACCTGAGGATAGGCCAACGGTATGGAATCAGCTGCTGGCCTTAAGAGGCGATATCGGAGATGAGGCCGGCCAACTGGAAGCCTGGGCCGGCTTAGCTCAATCGCTACCCGACGGGCCTGATAAGGCCAACGCTTATAAGAGCTTAGGCTACCTTCAGTTCGCAGCCGGCGATAATGTCAAGGCTAGGGAAGCCTTCGAGGCGGCGGCAAAACTAGATCAAAACGATCCCTCCATCTTCGTTAACTTAGCCCGCCTGGCCATAGCCGAAGACAATCGGGAGGCCTACCGGGAAAATTTGATCAAAGCCTTGGCTTTGGAAGAATCGCCGGAACTATCCAGGGAACTGGCTCTGTCCTATGAGGCTGACGGCCTAAAGGACAAAGCGGCTGAACTTTGGTTAGCCTTAGCTTCCACAAGCGATTCTCAATCAGGCTTAAGCTCAAACGACGCCGGCTCAAGGCTCATAAATCTTTTAAGGCCGCCCCAAGAAGAGTTTTCCGAGGAATTTGAAAAGCGGCTCTATCAATTTTCTGAGAACTCCGTTGAGTTCTATAACCTAGGAGTCGCTCATTTTAAGGCTCAAAATTGGCCGCTAGCCCAAAAGGCCTTCGATAGAGCTTTAGAGCTCGACCGTGATGCGGGCTTAGCTTCTGACATCCGGGGCTACCTCCTAGCCATCCACAGAGAGCTCGGACAGACCGAAGCCATGTTGGTTCAAGCCATGGAGCTCTACCGTGAAGATCCCTCAAGCAAGGAATATCGGGATTTGGTTCTCGATCACTTTGAGGGCTCAAAAAATTGGGCCGGACTTACCCAAGCCGCTTTGAAGTGGACCCAATGGCAGCCTAATGATCCCGACAACTGGCGCTTTTTGGCTTTAGGACAGAAAAACCAGGGGCAAGAGGCTCAATCGGCTAAGAGTCTCTATGAAGTGGCCAAACTGGAAGTCAGTCAGCCCTCCTCGTGGCTGGCAGCGGCCGAAGCGTTGGAGAAGACCGGTGATTTAGAGACGGCCAAACAGGCCTACGAGAAGGTTATTGAGTTGGAACCGACCAACGAGAGGGCTGAGTCGGCCTTATTGAGGCTGGCTTTGACCAATCTAGAGCGGAATCGTTCGAATCGACCATAGATGTATTTTTTTAACTTGATTTAAATTAAAGGTAGCCAATCAATTTCTCATGAGCGTTTTGACCGATTTAATCCAACGCGGCGGTTGGGTCATGTATCCCATCCTCTGCTGCAGTTTGGCCGCTCTAGCCATTATTCTGGAAAGGCTTTGGACCCTAAGGCGAGGTCGGGTAATACCTAGGAGCCTGGTGGCTTCGGTCAGCGATCTTTTAGTAAGCCGGCAGTATAACGAGGCTGCCTTTCTCTGCCAAGAAGGTCAAAACCCGGCGGCTAGACTTATTAGGCAGGGCCTTAAGATGATCGGACAGTCGAGGATCGTTTTTAAGGATGTCATGGAGGAATCTGGACGTCGCGAGGCTATTTTTTTATCCTCCCATCTGGAACTCCTAGGGGTTTTGGCTTCGGTGTCGCCTTTGCTAGGCCTTTTGGGTACGGTTTCGGGCATGATCAACGCCTTTGGAGCTGTGGCTCAGGCCGGCTTAGGTAATCCCGGGCTCTTAGCCGGCGGCATTGGTCAGGCCTTATTGACCACGGCGGCTGGCTTGGTAGTGGCCATCCCTGTTATGATTATCCACCGCCTATTGATGGGCCGGGTTGAGACCCTGACTGCGGATCTGGAAGATTTAGGAGCTGACCTCTTGGAGGCTTTGGCCGCCCAAGAGAGCCTAAGCCCACAAAAAGGGACTAAACAATAGTGAACTTTTCTGTGACTAAAGGTCGGGGCGCTAAGGGAGCGTCGCCTATCGTAAATATGACCCCACTCGTTGACGTCATTTTACAGTTGGTGATTTTCTTTATGGTTACCGCTCAATTTGCTGTTCTTCCAGGGCTTAAGCTCATGCTGCCGGAATTGACATCAGGTTCATTGGTCCAGACGGCTGAGAGGCTAGAGGTCAACATCACCTCTCAAAACGATATTTTTTTTGAAGGTCAGCCGACCACGGTAGCTAGGTTAAGCGATCTCTTAGATCAGACTGGCGCTGACGGGCGCGAGGTGGTAGTTTTAATCCAAGCTGACCAGCAGGCCGATTACGGCCAAGTTTTCCAGGTCATTGAAGCCTTAAGGCTCAAAAATTTTAACCGTGTTGTCATGGGCGCCACTCTCCCGCCAGAACCGTTGGAGCAATAAGGAGCGTCAAGGACTGATGTTCAATCATAAAGTTAAAATTGAAGCCAAAGACCCCCGCCTGACTGAAAAACCGGCTAGAAGCCCTAAAAGATCTGGCCTATTTTTTCTTTTAAGTGGTAAAATCTTGTGGAGCTGTTTTTTTCTCCTGGTAGCTGGCGTTATGGTTAACCTTTTCTTCTCCGAAGAGGGGTTAGTCCGCAGTAGTGGCCTCATAGAGATAAAAGAATCTCTGGAAGCCGATAACCGCCGCCTAGAAGATGAGAACCGCCAGTTGGCCGCCCGCTTAGAGAGGATTAGAAACGATCCCCGCTATCTAGAAGATGAGGCCCGCAAAAAACTTGGCTTGGTCAGGCCCGATGAGATCATCTTCCGACTAGCTCAAGAGCCTGAACTGTCTGACGAGGAAGTCAGAGAGCAGTTGGATTAAATTTTGGTCAAATTTGATTAAAATTGTTATTTTTTGATTATTAGGAGTTGTTTTTGGATGTATTCGACTAGTGACTTTCGTAAGGGTTTGAAAGTAAAATTTAAAGATGATCCTTACATAATTATTGACTTTCAGCATGTCAAACCCGGAAAAGGCGGCGCCTTTGTCAGAACCAAGCTAAAAAACTTGGTTAGCGGTCGGGTTTTGGATGAGACCTTCCGTTCGGGAGAAAAACTTGAGCCGGCTGAGTTGGAGGAAAAAGACGTCCAGTACCTGTACTTTGACAGCAAAGACGGTTACGTGTTTATGGACAAATCGAACTACGAGCAGCTCCATCTGCCAGCCGATCAAGTGGGGGACAATAAGTTCTATCTCCTCGAGAACATGGACTTATATATAATTCTCTACAAAGGTAAACCCATAAGCTTGGATTTTCCGACAACGGTTAACTTAGAGGTCACTAAAAGTGAGCCGGGCATAAGAGGCGACACGGCCACAGGGGCCACTAAACCTGCGACCTTGTCCACCGGGCTGGTCGTCCAGGTGCCTTTGTTTATTAATGAAGGCGATGTACTTAAAATCGACACCAGAACCGGGGAATATATCGAAAGAACAAAAAATTAACCCTGATTGCCCAAAAAGATCAGGCTAGTTTTTGTTTTACGTGATTTTGGGCGATTAGCTCAGCTGGATAGAGCGTTAGCCTCCGGAGCTAAAGGCCG
>JAITJB010000284.1 GCA_031279155.1 Deltaproteobacteria bacterium
ATGCCCTTGACAAGCTGTGGACCACTGTAGTTTAAGCGCAGATTACTGAGCCCAACTTGATCGAAGCCTTCGGTCACGTTGAGACGGTTAGTATTGTAGATACTGATTTTGGAAAGCGATTCGATTAAAGACGTCGCCAGTCCCTTAACTTCAAATTCCAGCTCTAGATTGAATAAATCTTCAGACTGTAGTAGGGGGTAGGCCTTGTAGACCAAATTACCCTTTTCCGGGTCATAGTTGAGCGCAATGTTACCGTTAAAAGGGAAGTTGCGTTTGCCAAATAGCCTGGCGTACATGTACAAGTCTTCCAAATAAGGACCAGATAAAGTGCGAGGTACAATCACTGAGCCGGCATAAGAGGAGCTCATGGTGCCATAAGCGAGAGGCGTCTTGAAGGGGCCAGTGACGCGCAATCTATCGAGGTTAAACTTAAAGCCGTCTAAGTCAACGCTCAAGCCGTCGGTTTCAATGTTATCGTAGATGATGGTTGGGAAGAGCAAGTCCGAGATCATATAGGAATTGTCATCGTAGATAGCATAGACGGGCGAATCAAAGGTTTTGCTGTAATCATTAGGATTTTGATTGGCTTGTTGGATACGGTCGAAAAAGGTGCGCAGATCAAAACCATAAAAAGCCAAACGGCTAAGTAAGACTTTGACCTCTGGCTCGGTGTAATCTGAGCTCTTATAAAAGTAGTCCGACCCCTCAATGACCATATTGGCTAGATAGAGCCCTTCCCAGCCATTTAAGGTCAGGGCCCTTAACTTGTACTCATTTAAAGTATTATTTATAGAGACGTAAAGGCTAAAATCGTCAAAGTAGACATTATCAAATCCCAATTGTTTGATAAAGCCGAGAGGATCGTCTTCGGGGTCAGGCATTTTAATTGATTCGTCGCCAATTTTCAGACCAAAAAGGCCAAAGTAATTAAGGCTAGCCTGGTTGATTTCCTTCTCAGGGGCGCTTTTTAAGAAATCGAAGACGAATTCCGAGACCTCAACAGAGCCTAGCTTAAGGTGAGTCAAAAGTTCCAATATACCCGGGAGGCTAGAGCCTACAGAATCTTTTAGACTTACGTCAGAGAAAACAAGTGATTTAGCTGAAAAATTGGTGCTATCAGCCGCCATCGCCTCGAAATTGCACGAGATATTGTTGATGGCCAACTGATCAAATAGAGGACCAGCCGAGTTTTTGTTCCAGTTACCGGAATTGGTCAGCTGCTCAAGGCCAGCTGAGGAGGCGTTATAGAGGTTAATACTTTCGATATTAACATCTTGGTTGACGCCTAAAAATCTACGCAAATTAATGGTAATATTTGTTGCTATATAATAGTTATCAGGGCTGTAATAGCCATCTTCAACTTGCCAATTTTGGTCGCCAAAAATGTAATCAAGCAAATCGGCGAGGAAATATTCATATTCACTTGATAAACTATCGAGTTGCTCTTGGCTAAGTTGGATAACTTCTTCTTTTTCTCCTTGCTCTAGTTCTTCTGAATCATCTGGCGGGATGATCAAAACGCTAGAACCATTATTGGCGGAAATAGAGGTGTCATCGCCTTGGTCAACGGGAGGAGGAGCAACATCATCGGGTTGCTCAAAAGCCAAAAATTCGATGGCTGACGGGGTTTGGTCATTAAAAGCGACAGTCAGATTTAAATCGTTATGTTCCATGTATTGTAAGTCGACTAAAGGACTGTTGGGTTTCATTTCAAAAACTAATTTCTTGGGGTTAAGTATAAAGTTTTTTATGTCATTTCTTAATTTTGGGGTATCGTCAATATTAAGTTGATCATAGAAGAAATAATCGACTGAAGCAAGCAAATCTGCTACTAGTTCATCTTTATCAGAAGCATAATCTTCAGAAATCAGAAAATCAATGATTTTATCAGCTAATTGGTCGTTATTTAATTCTATGCGGTAGCTGTTCAAGGTTAGTTCGGCAAATCTTGGAACATAAATAAGATCGTCGAAATCGCTGATGGAGGTGGTGTTGATCATTTCGATCAGCCTCGGCGTCATGCCGGACAGGGAACAATCAAAGTTTAAAGAAAATAAGTTATCTAAGGCCAAAAATGGTTGGCCGCTGCAGACGAAGGCGCTTTGAGTTTGGTCAAACTGGCAGCTGTAGTCGGCGTTTAAGTTTAAGGTTTTTATATCAAGAAAGCTGGCCAGATCGACAAAATCTTGCAAATCAAAGTGGGCGTCTTCGCTTGTTGGGAGAGTATAGCTTAAGTTTTCGATGCGGTGGGCTAAATTAGGGGCTAGGGTTCTAGCGGCTATGGGCCCACTAAACGAATAGCTACCTAAGTTAATCTGACCAATAGCCCGGCTAGAAAACTTAGAATCGGTTAATTTTAGTGATTTAAGGGCAATGGGGAAGGTAAATAAGTCAGCCGCCGTCATTTCAAAGTCTTCAAAAAATAGATTTGAGATGTCAGCGTTTTCAACTAAAAGCTGGGCCAAAGTCCAAGTAAAATCAGTTTTTTCCCTGTTCTTGTTAGTGAAAGCCAGGGCTAGGCCATTAAGATCTAACAGATCGGCCTTCCAGTGCTCGTAGTTGTTTATTTTTAGGGAGGTCTGAGTAAGATTTACGGAATCATAGCTATTGTCCGAGGTCATTTTAAGACCGTCAAGTTGCAAGCTAGAGAACTTAAGGCGGTCGATGGCCATGATTCCCGGTTGGTAGAGAAATTCAGAGTTGGGGCTTTGGAAGGAAAAATTGGTCAGTTTGGCTCGGTCAAAGCTCATATAGGAAGGTATATCTGGATCATAAGATTTGGTAACCGTAAATTTAAAGGAATCAACAGTTAAGCCGGAAAGGGAAAGGCTATAGAGAAAGCCTAGAAAGCCTGGTTCCACTTTTTCGGTGGCCGCCTCCAAGGCCGGTACATCTAAGGCGATGGTCTTAATAATCAGCTCAAGACTTGACTCTTTAATAAAATACGAGGTTTTGACGAATATGTCCGTAAGCTTAACTGATTCGGCCAAGATTGTTTTGGGCTGACCAACCCAACTCGGTAAGTCTAATATCCGCTTGGTTTCATCGTAGTTGTGAGGATTTTTGATCTCAATTTGGCCGATAGTCATCTCGTCAGCGTCTTGATCGCCGGATAGCTTAATGGAGACTTGGTTAACGAGCAGTGTTTTAGTAATAAAATTATATTTTAAGTTGCCGCGCGTCCATAAATTTTGGCCAAAGGTCCGGTCCATGACCAGAGCGAAGGTCTTGTCAGCCTCCGATCGGCCCTCGGTAGTTAGCTTGTTCCAGATAAAGTACCCGCCTCCGGCTAGAGCAACCAAGATTACGAGTAGGACTACTAGGGTATTTGTTTTGATGGAACCTGACAGGCTTTTGGCCGAAGAAGTACTGGAACTCATAGTGGCACCATTTAAATTTTATTTGAGGTCAGGGTAAGTTTTGGCGGCTTTTTGATTGTGTGAACATTGTGAGCATTATGAACTTTTTGACCGTTATGACCATTATAACCATTATGACCATTATGAGAAATGTTCATATTAACATCAATGCGATCGAAAATTATCAAAAAATCAAAGGCCGCCAAAACTTGTTTATTTTCTTGGGTTTTGGCTCATAAGTGTTTATATCGAGCCTAAAACCGGCATGGCTAGTTGCCAAAAAATAGAGAGATTATTGGGCTATTTATTCATCTTGAAAATCGTAGACATCGGGATCTTCTGAACTATCGTCATAATCAGTATCAGTTGCTTGCGGCTCAACAAACTTTAAAGCCAAAGGCGCTTCACCGTTGACGGTTATGGTGGCGTTTAAGGAATTAAAAAGTTCCGACGTTGTCGGGGCCTGGTCAGCGTTTCTGGCGCTCAAAGGTAGGCTAGGGGTGATTTCGATAGTTAGGCTCTTGGGTGTCTCGATAAAGGTCGTTAAAGCGTTAGCTAAATCAAAGCTATTTTGCAGCCGGTTACTTACATAACTCGCCGCCGTCTGGACGCCAAAGGTAGCCAGGAGCCGGACAGAGTCGGGGTCCATGGATTTGGTCTTGGCGTAATAGCCGATGATTTTATCTAAGAGGGATTGGTCAATGATTTCCAAGCGGAAATGGGTTATGCCTAGGTCGTAAACATCGGGAAAATCCAAAAGGTCTTCGAAATTAATCATCAAGGTCTCGCTCATCTGGGCTAAAAGCTCATCGGTCAGACCTGTCAGGCGCAGATCGCCATTTATGGTGATAAGATTTTCCACTTTAAAGCCGGGGCTGCCGGTGATAGAAAGATCGCCAGCCGTGCGGTCATAGGAGCTCTGGTAGTCGTAATTTAAGATAAAGGTGCTTTGGCCAAAATCGCGAGTAAAATCATAGATCGGGTTGAAGGCGGCAGTTTTAGGGGGCTTATTGGGAAAATCTAATTTAAAGCCGTCTAGTGCATAGCGCTGCGAGGGGGCAATTTGGCCGGCTATGGCCGGACCGGTGTAATGAATAGTTGCGATAGCAGCTGTAATCTGATCGTCAATATTAAAGGTAAAGCCGGTTAAGTCAGCCCGACCAATGGAATAAGGCAGAGTGACTAAATCCGATACGTAGTACATTCTGTTGATTAGATCTTCTATGGTGTTATCTGGATTGGTTGGGACGGTTGCGGCGGCTTCAATAACGCTTTGTAAAAATTTATCAATTAAAGGCGTAAAATCGGAGTCATAAATATTAAATTGATCTAATTTACTGGTGATATTAATTTTTGACTTGTCAGTAAGCATGAGATTTACATTTAAAATTACGTCTTTAACATTAATTGTCTCATAGGCGAAGCTCTTGACGCCGGTGGCCCGCTGTTCGCCGACCACTATCTCCATCTTTTCGTCGGTCGTGGTAAAGGTAAGGCCCATGTTATTTTGCACTGAGCTACTCATCGAAAAACTCTTGACCAGAGCCAAGACGTCATCGAGGGATTCGACGTTTTGGCCGATCCTCATATCGGCGTTTTCCAGTTTAGAAAGCGAGAGGGTAAATTGTTCGCCTTTGTCGCCTTTAGTCGGGGTAGCGGTGGCCACGAGATTTTCGATTAAAACCCTCTGGAGCCGGCCGCTTTTGAGAAATCCCAAAATAGAGGGGGAGTTGTCGGCGCCGGCGGCCACGAGATCGAGTCCATCGACGGCAAATAGCGCGATTTTGCCGTCAAAGAGCGTGTCATCGCTCTGTTGGTTGAGGGAGACGCCTTTTAGGGTAACACTATCAGCTAAGTGAAGATCGCCTTGGGAGCGCCAATCTTTTAAGGCCAAGAGGGACTCAAGCTCTTGGTACTCTAGCCCGTTTTTAATCTCAACAGTGTCGATAAGTAGGGGTTTAGTGATTTCGGCGTCAAAAGAGCTTAAAACGATCGAGAGCTTAGTGGCTACTAAGGTGTCGTCGGTCAGCTGGTAAGAAATGTCGCCGACTTCCCAATCGCCTGGGCCCACGGTCTTGTCCATTAAAAGGGAAAAAGTATCGATGGCCTTTTTATTGGCCGTGTTTTTGGCGTAGAAGTAACTTCCAAGAGCCGCTATGGCGATGACCACGACGACGACAGCAATAATTTTCCCTAGCTTAGAGCCTGGAGATTTGGATAGAGTTACGCTCATAAGTTTTATTCCTTAGGTTTAGCCAAATTGTTTGGCAGATTAAATGTATGATTTAGTCTCTGGCCTGGTCAGGGCCAATATAAAAAAACAGACGGGAAGATAGTAACCCCTACAATTTTAAGGCGGTAAACCGAAGGTTACGGCGCGTAGACGGCCACTTTGGCCCGGTTATTGGCTTCCATAGACAAATTCAAGCTTTGAATTATATCATATTTGTATTTGTCAGCCAAGGTAGGCCACACGGCTTGATTCGATAGATCGGAGATAAGTTGGCTTAATCCGCCAATGCGGTTTAAAAAGACTTTAGGAAATCCCTCGCCTTCGGGCTCCCAGTTGACGGCTATTTTCGAGGGGTTATCCAAAAAAGCCTGCATTTCAAGGTTTAGTATTGGCCGGTTTAATACCGGATCGCCCTCGTCTGGATCGATAAGCCCCTCTAGCCAACTATCAAAAGCTTTAGCTAGGCTCTGTTTATAGGATTCCTTAAAGCCTAAGCGCTGATTTAATTGGGTTAAAAAATCTTTGGCCATGCCGTAGCTTACGATCTCAAGTTTGCCCGGGCCTATATTGGTGGTCATGGAGTTTAAAAGTAGCCCGGTGGGGCTGGAGCCGCTATTGGCTTTGGAGTTTTTTACTAGTAAATTTAAGCTTAGGTCCGCTCTATCGGTAATATTTAAGCGGGCAATCGATAAGCCGCTTGGCTGCGATTTAATCTCCAAATTGATATTGGGCTTTTCGCCTAAGCTTACTAACAAAGCTTGAACGGCCGGAGCAAAGGACTCTATGGGGGCGGCGAAGTTCTCAGGGCGACTTAAATCAATTTGAAGATCTTCAAATTTCCAGAGCCTTTGAGAGGTAGCGGCGTCTGACCCGATGGTATCAATTAGGGCCTTTTTAAGAGTTAGGGGCGGGAGTCCTTGGCTTTGAAAGCTCAAGGAGGCTAGATCGATACCAGCAAAGGAATTTAATATTAACAAGGCTTGATTCAATGGTTTTTGGCTGGTAATAGCCCTAATGATGTTTTCTACATTGAGCCCGGCTATGGCCACGTTATCTAAGTCGGTCTTAAAATCGTTTCGGCCTTGGGCATTTAAGCCGCTGGCCGTAAGCGATCCAATAACGGCGTCACTTAAGTTAAAAATAGCTAGGCTATCTAAGGTTATATATTGCTCTCTAAGGTCTACTATTTCAACGTCGGTTAAGCTTAAAGAAGCAATTTTTAAATTATTAAGCATGTTACTGGAGGCTATTAAATCATCGGCTCTCTCGGCTGAGATCTCTCTTAAAGAAAAGCTTCCGATCTTTATCCGGCTCAATGGCCCCAATGGTCCGCTCGAGTTGAGACGGCGGATGGTCAGTAAGCCGTCGCGCAAAAAGCCAAAGTTATCGGTTGACCGGCCTAGGAGGAGCTTTATTAATTCTATTCGGTTAATGTTATTAATAGTAATTTCATCTACGGTTATCGGCCGCTCGGGGTTTTGGCGCGGGGTCAAAGTCAGAGCTGAGACTTTTAGGCTATCTAACGAGAAGCTTAGATAGATATTGTCAGTTGATATGGAAGAAAAAACTTCGGAGGGGAGATCGCGGTTCAAGGCGCTTTTGATAACTAACGAAGGGGCAAAAAGAAAGATACCGGCTATCGAGATAAACAATAAAGTAATAATAAGTAAAAAAATATGTTTTTTCTTAAATAGCCTGGCCATAATAAAAGCATTCTCCAAATAGCGTTTTTTTGGGGGTTATAATTTAGGCCGTTTGGATCTGGCCTTTAAGAAGGCTTATGGAGCTTATTTTTTGGCTTTTAAGATAGTTTGATAAGCCTTCTATTACTTTTAGCGGACTTAAGGGATCGATTAAGACAGCCGTCCCCATCTGAACGGCGCTGGCCCCGACCAAGATAAACTCCAAGGCGTCTTGGTAGGTAAAGACGCCGCCAAGGCCTAATATTGGGATATTGACAGCTTGGGCGCAGAGCATGACCAGCCTTAAGGCAATGGGCTTAATGGGCGGACCCGATAGCCCGCCGGTCACATGGGCCAAGGTCGGGCGCTTATTTATGATATCAACGCTCATGGCCGGGATAGTATTTATTAAGGAAATTGCCGTAGCCCCGGCTTCTTCGACTTTTTTGGCAAGTATCGTTATGTCGGTTACTAGCGGCGGGAGTTTTACGAAAACCGGAAGGCCGGAGGCGGCGGAAACGGCCATGGACGTTAGTTTAAAGCAGATCTCAGGATCAGATCCAAAACTAAGTCCGCCCGGGGTTGAGAGGTTCGGGCAGCTGACGTTTAGCTCTAAAAAATCAATGGGCGTTTTAGCTAAGCATTTGGCCACTTGGGCGTATTCCTCAACCGTCCGTCCTATGATGTTGGCCCCGACCGTTGCCCCGGTGGCTTTTATTTTATCTAAATGGTTTTTTATAAATTCCTCTACCCCCATGTTTTCTAAGCCAATGGCGTTAATCAGCCCGCCGCTAGACTCAACTAAGCGGGGCAGAGGATTTCCTGGCCAAGGCTCTAAGCTTAGGCCTTTAACGATAACCGCGCCCAAGCTTTCAGGGGGAACGAAATCACTTAGTTCTAAACCGTAGCCAAAGGTCCCGGAAGCGGCTATGACCGGGTTTTTAAGGACCAGTGGCCCAATTTTAACTGTTAAATCAGGGGTTTTTTCTTGGGTCATGTGAGAGTCTCAAAATTAATGGCCCTACCATCGACAACCGGGCCGTCACAGCAGATTTTTATTCGCCCGCCGCTTTTTTTGGGCATACTGCACGATAAGCAGACCCCTAGGCCGCAGCCCATAAAGGCCTCAGCTGAAGCCAAAAAAGGGACTTTAGCCATACGGCAGATGTCCGAAATAGCCTTGAGCATTAAAGGCGGACCGCAAGCGAAGACCGGCCTTTTTTCTTTTTCCAAGGCCTCAGCCAAGGGCCCGGTAACCGGGCCCTTGAATCCGTAGCCAGATCCGTCATCACAGGCGGCCACAAAGTCGCCGGCCCATGAAGATAGCCAATCAGCCGATACTTGATTTTCTTTAGTCCTCTCGCCGTAAAAAAGTCTAGCCTCTAAATTTTCCTTAATTGTTGCCATGGGGCCTAAGCCGGCCCCGCCGGCGGCCAGATACCAAGGCGTTTTCTTATAGTCAGGATAGACCAAATCTAAGCCCCGGCCTAAGGGGCCTAAAAACTCGATAGATTGCCTGGCGGTTAGATTGGACAATATGGCCGTGCTCGGCCCCACACAGCGGATCAAAAATTGTAGGCTATTTTCGGTAGATTTATGGATAGAAAAGGGCCGATCCAAAAGCGGGCCGCAAGCAAAGGGCGGATATGGCCAGGCCCGCAAGCGGGCAAAGCGGCCCAAGGCTAAAATTGGTTCGTTTTGTGTTGGATAATCGATTGTCAAAAGGAAAGTATTTGGTCCGACCATCTGGTTTTGTAAAACCGTAGATTCATATATTATACGGCCAGATTTTTTAAAAACAGTTGCCATAATAGAGCTAAAAACCCTCCTAATTTACGACCCCGGCCACGACGGCAAAACGGCCAGTATCGCCTCGGCGGTAGCTATAGAAATCCGGGGAGCATTTGGTGCAGAGGCCGGAAAATTCTATATTTTCCTCTCTCATACCGGCTTGAACTAACTGATAACGGCTTATGGCCGGAAAGTCAAAGTGAAAGGGTTTTTCGGTCATAAAGGCTGTAAAGCTTTGGGGTAGTTCTCTTTGGTAGTGGATAAATTCTCCGCAGCAAGCTCCTAATGAAGGCGCGAAAGCGGCCAAGAAGTTTTTGGGCTCTAAACTGAAGCGATCTTTTAAGAGGGCGATAGTTTGACCTAAGATATTTTTTACCGATCCCCGCCAGCCGCTGTGGACTAAAGCCAACATCTGGCTTTGGGGGTCAAAGATAATGGCCCCCTGGCAGTCGGCTACGCGGATCATTAAGCTCTGGCCAGGAAAGCCAATAACCGCGTCATAGCCCTGATGAGCTTTTATATGGCTATAGTCCGTTTGCTGGCTAGGAGGAATAATTAAGCACTTATCGCCGTGCTCCTGGCCTAAGTAGATTAAGGGCGAGAGCTTTAAGGCCTTTTCAACTACTTTAAAATTTTGGAGAACCTGTTCGGGCTTATTTTCCGGACTAGAAGAAGAAAAGGTCCAATCTGAGCCCTCAGGGCTATGGCGGGTTAAGACCGCGTGAACGAGCTGTGGGTAGCGCTCAAGAGAGGCGAAGGCATAATATTTTAGGCCTAATTTTTCTCGCTTAAGCACGTTTAAAGACCTTAGTTAGTTTAGAAAATCTGGCAAGCTTAAAAATTTTGGTGAATTTAAAATTATAGGTAAGTTTATAACTCTGTAGCGGCTTAATTTTCAATTTTAGCTCTTTTTTAAATTAAAAGAACGCGTTGTTCTAACGTCTCGATGATCTTCTCCCTAGTCAGGCAGTTTGATGAGGCTGCCGGCAGAAAACAAGGACCATCGTCGTCAGAGTCCGGGGCGGCCACGCGGGTGACTAAGCCGGCCGACTGAAGGCAGTTTATGGCCCGGCCCAAATGGGGCAGGGGCTTTTTCAGGGTTCGGGCTAGAGTTAAGATGCCGGTGGGTTTGGGGCTATCGATATTTTCATAGGCGGCAATAATAGTCTCCATTATTTGGATGCACAGATCTTTAAGTTCCGTCAAGTGGGCCGGGGTCAGGATAGTTGAAAAGCTCAGCCCGCTTAAAAAATAGTCGGCTAAGCGGCGGGTAATTTCGCCGCCAAAGATGACTATCAGCCAACTAATGTAGAGCCAAACCAAAAAGAGGGGCACCACGGCAAAACTACCGTAGATAGCGTTGTAACTGGTAATGGAGATGATGACCTTTAAATAGAACTTCTGGAATATCTGAAAAATAAGCCCGGTGATAAAGCCGCCAATAAGTCTCTCGCGCCACCTGATAACCCCCCGGCTAAAATAAGCGTAAGTCCAAGTTAAAATCAAAGACCAGATAAGGACCGGAAAGACGATCATGATAGTTGCGTGTAAGGGCTTTAGTTCCAATTTGGCGATGGGAAAGGTGCCGGAAACGTCAAATGAGGCCAAAAACAAGTTGATGCTGCCAGCGGCGACCAAAAAGAAGGGGATGACCATCATGATGGTCAGGTAATCGGTGGCCCGGTGGATAGCCGTGCGGTTAGATAGATAGCCGAAGATCTTGGAAAAATTGACCTCAAGTTGCCACAAAAGACCGTGGACTGACCAAAATATAAAGGCAATGGCCGAGAAGACCAGAAGGCTACCGGAAAAATTGCGGATTAAGTTTTCAGCAAATTCCGAGAGCATGTTTAAGGTGGCCTCTTGGCCGCCGAAGTTTTCCGATAAGGACCGCCAAAGGGCTTCTTCTAAGCCCATGCTTTTGGCTAAGGCAAAGCAGATGGCTAGAATCGGCACCACCGCTAAGGCCGAGTAGTAGCTTAGAGCCGCCGCCAAAAGCGGCCAGTTAGTTAAGCCAGATTCTTCAAGTCGGCGGTAGAGGTCTAAGATGTAATCGACCGGATTTTTCAAAGTAGACCCTCCACCCAATCCTTGAAGCCCAAAGCCTTAAGTTTCTTATGGAGGCTGGTGCGGTCCAAGTTTACGGCTTCGGCGGTTTGTGTGATGTTGTGACCGTGGATTTTAAGTTGGGAGAGAAAATAGCGCCGCTCAAACTCGGCCTTGGCCTCGCGGTAGGGTAGAAACATGTAAGAGGTATCGCCTTTGGGTTCAGTAGCCTCGGCCCCGGCTAGAGAGGGGGTAACAGTTGGGTCGCTTTCGATAACCCCGCCGGTGGTGGTAAAGGCCAGCCGCTCGATGGTGTTTTTTAGTTCTCTCACGTTACCCGGCCAGGGGCGCTCTTTTAGGGAAGCTAGAAAACCCGGGCTCAAAGTTTTCTGGCCCAAGTTATTGGCTAGCAGGCAGTCGCTTAAAAATTGGCGGGCTAGTTCGGGGATATCTTCTAAGCGCTCGCGCAGGGGCGGGACGGCCAAGGGCACGACATTTAGGCGATAAAACAGATCTTTTCGGAAGCGCCCGGCGGCTAGTTCCACGCTTAAATCTTTGTTACTGGCGGCGATGATCCGGACATCGACCATGATGGTCTTAGTCCCGCCTACGCGCTCAAACTTTTTTTCCTGGAGGATCCTTAAGATCTTGGCCTGAGTCTTAAGGCTCATGTCGGCGATTTCGTCTAAGAAGAGAGTTGAGTGGTTGGCCATGTCAAAGCGGCCCTGCCGGCGGCGGTCGGCCCCGGTAAAGGAGCCCTTTTCATGGCCGAATAATTCGCTTTCAACTAATTCTTCGGGGATAGCCGCGCAGTTGAGCTCGATCATGGGCCGATCGCTTCGCTGGCTGAGCCGGTGAATGGTTTGGGCGACCAGCTCTTTACCGACCCCATTTTCACCGGTTATCAAGACCGAAGCCGGGGTGGGGGCCACCATTTCCACGGTCTTCATTAAGGCCGTCATGGCCGGGCTTTGGCCGGTGATCAGGCCAGGCGGCGTACTTTTGTATTTTAAGATCTGGTTTTCGGTTTCTAAGCGCTTAAAATTTAAGGCTCTTTGGACAGCTAAAAGGAGGGTGTCAACGGAGATGGGTTTTTCAATAAAGTCGTAAGCCCCGTTTTTGACGGCCTTAACGGCCGTTTCGATGTTGCCGTGGCCGCTGATGACGATTACCGGCACCTGGGGGGAGTGCTGACGAATATGCTCTAAGACCAAAAAGCCCTGCTCGGATCCGCCCATCCAAAGGTCCAAGATGACGGCGCTAGGGGCCGATTCTTCAAGCCTCTCTTGGGCTTCGGGGCCGCCTGAGGCAAAGGTGACAAGGTACCCCTCATCGGCCAAGAGGCCGCCTAAGGTCAGCCGGATGTCTTTTTCGTCGTCTACGACCAGGATAGTTTCGGGCATGGTTTAGGATATTTGTTGGCCGCTTTGGGGCCCGTAAATATTTAAAAGATCTAAGGTCATTAAAATAGCGTCAGTCCCCTCGGGGTAGTAGTTGGGGCGGTAGCCAACGTTCCGAAAGCCGGCGCTCTTGTAGAGCGCTTGGGCTGGTCGATTGCTAACCGAGACCTCCAGGTGGAAAAATTTGGCCCCAAACTTAATAGCCAGTAAGCAAATGGCCCTCAAAAGCTGGCGGCCTAAGCCTTGACGCCTTAGGCCCGGGTGGACGGCCAGATTGAGCAGATGGCACTCCGGAGCTATGAGCCAGCAGATGGACATGGCTATTAAATGGCGCTCGCGAAAGAGGCCAAGATTAAAGCCCACTTCGCGGTTAAGTTCACTGACCATGTTGGCCGTGGTCCAGGGGCTAGAATAGCAGGCTTTCTCAAGGCCCATGGCCTGTTTGAGATCGAAGAGCTCTAACCTATGGAGGCTTACGCCTAAGGATTCCAACTCTGGCCAGACTAAGTCGTCAATAACCTGACTTAAGTTATCTAAATTTGGAAGAAAAATATAGAGCCTTCTTTGTTTGGCGATTTTTTTTCTAGTTTAACTAGCTTAGCTAATAGCTAGCTTATCTAGCTCGGCTAGCTTAGCTAGCCGTTGACCTTAAGACGATTAAGGATATGACAAAGAAAATCAGAAAGACAATCGCGTGGAGCCTATTTAGGCGCTCAGTCATGGTGGCTATGCCGATCAAGGGGGCCAGGGGAGCGAAGCGGGTTAAGGGCACCCAACACAATTCTGGCAGATAAGCTAAGCATAGCTTAAGGTATAAACCGAAAATGACCGCTCCCATAATAGCTGAGATAAAGCCTAAAAGCATGACCAAGGCTACGCCCCGCAGCTGAAAGCTTAAGGCGCTAGGCGATCTCAATGAACTTATGGCCTCCTTAAAGTTTTTAGTCCAGACTAGCGAATACCCCCGGGTCACGGTTTCGATATTGGTCAATAGGTGGGCCAAGGGTATGACGACGGCAAATAGTAAGACGCTTGCCCCCGCCAGTCTTTCCGGCGGCAGATTTTCACCTAAAAGAAGAGCTCCCAAAATGGCCGAGGAAACGGCTAAGCCGCCATTGGGGGAAACGTGACCGCCCAAGGGCGGGCGAGTTAGCCATAATAGTTCGGTCCAAAAGCCTAAATTAAGTCCAATGGTCACCTGGCCGGTGAATAGGCCCATCAGGGCCCCGGTGACTATGGGCCTGGCCAGACCAAATTGGGCTACGGCCTGCCGGTCGAGGTTTAAGAGGGCGGCCAACAGTAGCGCCCCAAAAAAACCGGTGGTCATTTACGGATCCGAACCTGGGGCGGAGTTTGGTTTAACGGGCTTTTGGTCAACCGATTTGGACTCCGCCGGTTTGGAATCAACCGATTTGGGCTCAACCGGTTTGGATTCTATCGATTTGGACTCAACCGGTTTGGGCTCTACCAGTTTGGACGGAAAGGGCTTAGGTTTGTCAGCCGGCACTGACTGCAAAAAGAGCTTAAGGCCGCCGGCGGCCAGATTGTCTAAGATTTCCAAATCATCCGGGGCGGCGTAGAAGCAGTCGCTCAGCCTTAAGCTATTGGCGCTGGGAAGATAACTTAGGTTACCTAAGTTTAGGCTTTCCAGTAGTAAGCCGCTATCTACGGCGGCCTTAACTGTTGGCACATCCCGGAAAATAAGCATGCGCCTGACAAAAGGATCCGGTCGGGAGGCCAAGTAATCAGCCGCTTCTTGGGCCGTGGTAAAGGCGGTGGCGACCTTATAGGGCACCCCGGAAGTTAAAATGGCTTGCGTCATGTCGTCACTTTTGACGCAGTCATCAATGACGACGATTTCTCCGATGCGTAAAAAAGGGACCCAGGCAGCGGTCACTTGGCCGTGGATGAGTTTTTGATCTATCCGTGCCCAGGTTACCGGCATCTCTAGTCTCCAAAAGCCGCCGGCGGCGCGGGGATAGACGCCGTAATAATTAAGTGGCAACAGCTTTGGATTTTTAGCCTGGTCATTTTGTCCGCTGCACTAAGAGCTTACCAGCGTTGATGACGGCCTTGCGGGCGTACTCCATGGCGTCGTTGGCTAGCTCGGCTAAGGTCATGGAGGGTTTTTCCCTCAGCTGGAAAACCCTCAGAAGCATCGGCAGATTGACCCCGGTTAAGACTTCCACGCGGCCCTCCTCTAAAAAAGAAAGACTTATGTTGGAAGGGGTTCCGCCAAACATGTCGGTTAAGATAAGGACCCCTTGACCGCGATCCTGCGTCTTGATGGCTTTGGCGATGAGATCCATTAAGTAGTCCGGGTTAAGGTTCATCTCAATGGCAACCGTTAGGCATCTCTCGCCTTCAGAGCCGGAACTTTCCCGCTCGCCGACGATGAGTTTAGCCGTCTTATGAAGTTCTTCACCCAATTGACCGTGGGTAACGATGATTACACCTATCACTATTGACCTCAAAAAAGTGCTTGTCTGGGCCCTTGCGAGCCAATTGAGGTACTCGTAAGGACAAGGTAACCTTAGAATAAACCTATACCAAAGACCCGAAAGTGTCAAGTCAACTAATATTAATCAACTAATACAATGGCCAAAAAAAAACTAGCTGGCCGGAGGGTTATTAAAAAACAAAGGCTTTTTTTTGGGGCTTTTGGATCGAATATTAAAAGCCATGATTTTACAGCTAATAGTCGGGCCTTATTAGTCCTTAAAGGGACATAAGCAAGGGGCAATATTTTTTTTGGCCATTTCTTCCAGGTTTAAGCCTGATAAAAGCGTGAGATATTTTTTGAAGCTTTTTATTTACTGTTTTTAAAATTACTAATACAGGTATATAACCTATTAAAATGTAAAAAATTCCGCAATTTTATTGACAATAGCTAAAATTTCTTGTATCATGAATTCTGTGATACTAGCCAGTAAATCTTGGCCCGGGCTGGCCAGTTTTAGGAAAACTAGGTTTAAGAAAAGCAAGTTAAAAAAAAGCGTGTTTAAGAAAACGGTTACGGTCGCAGCTAACTGAAAAGCCATAAGATTATCCATATTGGGCGCAATTTAAAATTATTTCGCCGAATATTTTTTAGCGAAATGAGCTTACTAGAAGAAAAGCAAGGAGAAAATCATGAGGTATTCTACTTTTTTGGCGGTTTTTCTGGCTTTCATGGTCGCCATAGTCAGCCAGGCCTACGGTGGCGACGGCAGCTTCTATCTCGAGGGCAAAGTTGGTCTCTCTAACCAAAAGGTTAAAAGAGACGTAACCATCAATGCCCCGCAGAGAAACGTGGAAGGCACTTTAGAATTGGGAACCGGGGCTATTCCCATCGGCAGTTTCAGTAATTCTAGCTTTGCTGGGGGCCTGGCCTTTGGCTTTGATATGAATCCCAGATTTGCCGTCCCGGTTCGCTTTGACCTGGAATATTTAGGGCGCACTTACAAAAATGTCGTCAACCATATTGAGGTGCGCCATGCGGTCCGAAATCTTACAGAGTTAACTAATGTACCGGAGGAAATATTCGTCCACGAGAGTTCCAATATCGGCGTCCACACCTTCATGGCTAACGCCTACTACGACCTAAACACCAATACGGCCTTCACCCCATTCGTCGGGGCTAGCTTTGGTTTGGCCGTCTTACACCTAAAAATAAAGAGTATTTCCATCGAGGACTACTACACCGAACACACCAATATGCAGGCCGCCGATGTTCAGTTGGCTTGGGGCCTTAACGCCGGTGTTTCCTATGCTTTAAATAATG
>JAITJB010000058.1 GCA_031279155.1 Deltaproteobacteria bacterium
GGCATAATCCGCAGTGGTCCCCACATTGGCTTCTTTAAACTGCGCTTTACTTATTCCCGCGATCCCGTCGATTATGTGATCCCACTTAAATCGCTGTATGCGGCCAATTTACCCTACGACTCTATTTCTTTTAAAAGCGACGCGCCAGCTAGACTTCACATCTCTAGCCCGGGGCCATGATTTAACTGGCAAAATAAAATATCCAACTGGCGCCTGGAAAACTAAGGAAACGTTTTGTTTACCTACTAACCCGGTCAATATGGTAAACTGACCAAGCTGGTATTTCCCGGTGGATTCTTTCGAAAAGTCTTCTTTTCAAAATTAGACTCTAATACTGGGCCAACCGCTTCTTAGGTCCTAAAATATTACCGCAAATGCTTTTGAGTCAAACATAGCCAGACCGTTTAGCCATCCATAAAGATATCGCCCCTGTAGGAGGTTTTTATTTAATGCCGTTGTTAAGTGTCGTGGTCCCGGTTTACAATGAAGAGAAGACTGTTGAGCCATTCCTAGCTGCCATTAAGCCGGCTTTGGAGGAGGTCACTTCCGATTACGAAATCATCTTTGCTATGGATCCTTCACGAGACCGAACAGAACAGATCATCAGCCAAGCCCGGGCCCAGGACCAGAGGATCAAACTTTTGATTTTCTCTCGCCGTTTCGGGCAACCGTCAGCCACTTGGGCCGGACTTGCTTACTCCTCTGGACAAGCTGTTATCGTCATCGACTGCGATCTTCAGGATCCCCCTGAGCTGATTGGTGAAATGTGTCGCCTGTGGCGTGAAGAAAACTATCAAGTGGTCATCCCCCAGAGACGCAGCCGGGAAGGCGAAAACTTCATTAAAAAAACCGTAGCCTACCTAGGTTACTGGTTTATCAACAAAACGGCCACCGTGGAGATCCCTAGAAACACCGGTGATTTCCGGCTATTAGATCGCCGCGTGGTCGATGAACTGATGAAACTTAAGGAGAGCCACGGCTTTTTAAGAGGGCTAACGGCAGTGGTCGGATTTAAAACTAAACTCCTACCCTTCGACCGCCTGCCGCGCCTAGATGGTCAGGGCAAATACAATCGGCTGACCGGCAGCATCCTCATCGGTTTTAACGGCATCGTAGCTTTTTCCGGCACGCTCTTGCGCATGATGGGCATTGTCGGCTTCATCATGGCTGCCTTAGCCATCTTAGGAGCTATTTTTATCTTTTTTGGTAAAATCTTTGGCCTATACGACTTTGCCACTGGTTTAGCCACCTTGGGCTTTTTGCTTCTATTTTTGTCTGGCTGCCAACTAGTTGGCTTAGGAATTTTGGGGGCCTACATTGGCCGTATTTATGAAGAAACCAAATTGCGGCCCAAATTCATCGTCGACCGCTCCTTTGGTTTTGACGCCTCTAAGGAGAGTAACCATGACTAAAGCTTTCGTCACCGGAGCTGGAGGGTTCATAGGCTCAACCTTAGTTGACCGTCTCTTAGCCGAAGGTCACCAGGTAGTTGGGTACGATAATTTTTCCACCGGTAGGATGGAATTTTTGGCCAAGGCTTTAGAGCACAAAAATTTCCGCTTAGTCAAAGCCGACGTCCTGGACCCTTTCGCCCTGAGCGAAGCTATCCGGGGCTCTGAGGTGGTTTGGCATTTGTCGGCCAACGCCGACGTTCGCTTTGGGCTTGAGCATCCCAGAAAAGATCTGGAACAAAACGCCATCGCCACCTCTAACGTACTGGAAGCTATGCGCCATAACAACGTCCGCGACATTTTGTTTAGCTCAACCGGTTCGGTTTACGGCGAAGCCACAATCTTTCCGACCCCCGAAGACGCGCCTTTTCCCACCCAAACATCCCTTTACGCGACCTCTAAACTGGCCGGCGAGGGTTTGATATCCTCCTATTGTGAGGGCTACGGTTTTCGAGGCGTGGTATTCCGCTTCGTCTCTATGTTGGGGGAGCGCTACACCCATGGCCACGTCTTTGATTTCGTCAAGCACCTTTTAAAAGAGCCTACCCGCTTGCCGGTTCTAGGCGATGGCACGCAAAGGAAAAGCTATCTCTACGTTGGCGACTGCGTGGAGGCCATGCTTAAGGTACAATCTAAAATGCCCGATGGTTTTGACGTCTACAACCTAGGCGCCGATGAGTACTGTACGGTTCGCGATTCCATTGGTTGGATAACCTCTTTAATGGGGCTCTACCCTAAGTTGGAGTTCACCGGCGGCGATCGCGGTTGGGTTGGCGACAATCCCTTTATCTTTCTTGATACCAAAAAAATCCGAGCCCAAGGCTGGAACAATCGCCTCACCATCCGCCGTGGGGTTGAGTTAACGGTATCTTGGCTCTTAGACAACCGCGACGTTTTGGAGGCCTAGTGAAAATAGCTGTTCTTGGACTTTGGCACTTAGGCACGGTGACCGCCTGCGGCGCAGCCCATAGCGGCCACTTTGTTACAGGTTGGGATCGAAACCCTGACGCCGTGACCGCCCTTATGCAAGGGCAGCCGCCCCTTTTTGAGCCTGGTCTAGCCGCCCAGCTTCTGAGCTGCCTAGCTAACGGTACTCTCTCTTTTACCTCTGATCTGACTCAAGCCCTCAAAGACGCTGAAGTTATTTGGATAACCCACGACACGCCTGTAGACGATCGCGATGTCGCCGACTGCGAGAGCGTTCTCTCAGACGTTAGATCCGCCATCCCCTTAGCCGACCCCGGGGCGGTAATCTTAATCTCCTCCCAACTCCCGGCGGGCACAGCTCGCCAGTTACTATCGTTTTGCCGCTCTATCGGACGCAGCGATCTTGAGGTGGCCGTCTCCCCGGAAAACCTAAGGCTTGGCCAGGCTCTGGCCGTCTTCTCCAATCCCGACCGCGTCGTCTGTGGTGTTTATTCAGAAAAAGCCAAAAAAACTTTAACGCAGCTTTGGACAAAAATCACTGACCGCATTGAGTGGATGGGCGTAGAATCAGCTGAGATGACCAAGCACGCCATTAACGCCTTTCTGGCCACCTCGGTTTGTTTTGCCAATGAACTGGCCGCCCTCTGTGAGGTCGTCGGGGCCGACGCCAAAGAAGTTGAGCGAGGCCTTAAAAGCGAGAGCCGCATAGGGCCTGGTGCCTACCTCGGACCTGGCCCGGCCTATGCCGGCGGAACTTTAGCTCGGGATCTAACTTTTTTAACCGACATGGGCCGCCGAGCTCACCGCTCGCCCCTAGTTATGGAGGCGGCCATGGCCTCCAACGATCGCCACAAAAACTGGGCCATCGACCGCTTGGCCGAACTTTTGCAAGTCAATGGAGTTAAAGAGATTAAAGGAAAAAAGGTGGCCCTGTGGGGTCTAGCCTACAAGCCAGGAACTGACACCTTGAGGCGTTCATCTTCGCTTGAGACGGCCAAAAAAATTACCGATCTTGGCGCGTTAGTTATTGCCCATGATCCGGCCATCAAAAGTTTACCCGCCCCGTGGAAAGATTTTATCGGGCTCGCCAGTGAAGCCCTTGAGGCTATCGAGGGGGCCGAAGCCCTGGTTATCTGCACTTCTTGGCCGAACTACCTATCAATCTCAGCTGATGATATTATTAGCCGTATGTCTCGGCCCCTTATTTTAGATCCAGCTGGCTTTCTGCGCCCCGTATTGGGCAATCACCAGGGGCTAGAGTACGTAACCATATGTTATCG
>JAITJB010000181.1 GCA_031279155.1 Deltaproteobacteria bacterium
TTTTTCAATTAAGGCCGGGTAGTTTGGATCGAAAACATCGGGACCGGCGAAGTAGACTTTCAAACTTATACCTCTTTTTTTGCTCTCAGGTAAGACTTAAGCTTGCTCGTAAGATGGACGTAAGGTTATTTGGCCTCTAAAATCGTTACCCCGTCCCAATCCGGGCCGGGAGGATTGGAGATAAAGCCTTGGCAGCGTTTGGCCATGATAAGGCTGGGACTATCGGAAGGCACGGTTTTTAAAGCCGCCTCAAATCTAGCTAAGGCTCCGGTGAAGTCCCGGTTCCAATAGTGTTTAAGGGCCCTTTCAAAGTAGTTGACGCACTGGGCCATTTTGTCGTCTAAGCCTCCCATGGGGGCTAAGACTTCGTAGACCTTAAGGCTGCCTTTGCGGCCCTTGACCCTAACTTGATCTAGAGCTCTAAAGCAGACCTTATCCTTAGCTAGGTTTACGGTAGCTTCGCTGGCTAAGATGGTGGTCTTATAGAGCTTATTGACCGGTACCAGGCGCGAAGCAAGATTAACCGTATCGCCCATGACGGTGTAGTTTAGCCGGTGACTAGATCCGATGTTGCCGGCAATGACCTGACCAGTATTAAGGCCCATTAAGGCGAATAAATTGGGTTTACCGCTGGCCGCAAGCTCTCGGTTTAGTTGGTCCATGAGGGTTTTTTGCATTAAGCTAGAAAGACAGGCTGAAACCGCGTGAAGGGGCTGACTCGATGGGGCACCCCAAACGGCCATAATGGCGTCGCCGACAAATTTATCGACATAACCGTCATAGCGTTCAATGGCCGTGTTCATGGTCTCGTAGTAGCGATTGAGCATATCGACCAGCGCTTCGGTGCTCATCGACTCAGCTAGGGCCGTGTAACCCACTAGATCGGCAAAAAACACCGTCACATTGCGCAGCTCACCGCGCCTTTCCAGGACCTGGGGATTTGATATGATCTGGCCAGCTAAGGCCGGGTTTAGGTAGAGGTTGAGGGCCTGGCTGCTGGTGTTTTGGATCATCTTGTTCTCTCTAATTCTTAAAACAAAGTAAAAGAGATTGGCTAAAATTAAGATCGAAAGCCCTGGGATGACCGGTAAGAACACCTGCCGCCGGAAGGCTATAAAGGCGGCCACAGGATAGACCAAAATCATAATTGGCGGAACCCACGAGCACAGGTAGCGGCCCCTAGGGACGCTCAAAAGGATCGGGGTCATAGCCAGAAAAGTTAGGCCAAAAAATAGTAGCCAAAGCGTCAGCCAGTTGGGGGGCTCAAGAAGATTGGTTTTAAAGAGGGTATTGACGGAGTTGGCTTGGATTTCTACGGCTGGCATCAAGCTCCAGCCCCCATTATCTCGGCCATAGCGAGAATTGGGGGTAGGGTAGGCGTCCATGTTGGGCGAGCCCGTCTCGCCGATTAAGACCACGGCCCCGAAGAAAAGCCTGCGAAAATAATCGATTTGGTCTCTTTCGGCCTGTTCATAGACATCGGCAAAACTAATGTTTACAAATTCACGGTTATAGTCGATGTAATAGCTGTTAGTATCAACTACTAGGTCAGGATTACTGGCTCTGGCCGTCAGAAAAGCAAAGGATAACTCCGGCTCGTTTTCCATGGATTCTGACGGCCAGCGGATCAGGGCTCGGCGAACCTTATCGTCGCGGTCGTGGACGAGATCGATAAACCCCAAGTACTGGCTTCCCATAACTTCACGAAACTTGACTGAGGGCATTAAAAGCCGCTCAACTCGGTGCCGGAAGCCATAAATGATGGGGACTCCAGAGCGGTGGGCGTTTTGGACGCTCTGAAACCAGACGGCCTCTTCTTCTATTGGGTAAGAGCTGCTCTCGGTGGCCGGGAGGTTGCGGTGGATGGCTATGGCCTTAACGCCTCCGACAACTAGCGCGTCAACCACCTTAGCCCATTGGGCCGGGGCAAACATCTCAGGTTTAGAACCCCTGGGATTATTGAGGCTATGATCGTCTATGGCAATGATGACTATTTTGGTTTCGCTGTCAACAGGCTCGGAGGATTTTAGGTTGCGGCTCAAAATATCGTAGATAGAGCCTTCAAAGGGGAGATTAGTCGAGGGAACGGCCAGGAAAAGTCCGGTAAAGCTCAGTATAATCGTGGCAATAATAGCGTTCCTGAACCTTGACCAGGAAGCGCCGTGGAGTAAACCAGACAGAGCCTCACTCATCAGTTAGCCAGCCGCAAACCAAGAAGAAATAAGCCAGTGTCTCTGGTTGGCCGTTGTGGCAAGAAGGGAACCGAAGGCCTTTCAAGTGTCTAATCCTTAATAAAAGAGGGCGATTAAATTATATCAATAGTTAACCTTATGTCATTGTGCGTCTAAGGAGATAATATGATATGCTGCTATCTGAGCGGCTAACTGTTGGTCATGAATATATTTTAGCAAAACAGGTAGTAAAGGTAAAACACAAAAAAAGCGACCAGAAAAATTTGGGGTTAACCTACGAAAGGCAGCCTTAAAGGCTATTGGCTATTCTTCTTGGCTATTCTTCTTGGTTAGTCTTCTTGGCTAGTCTTCTTGGTTAGTTTTTTTGGCTAGTCTTCTAGCTCGTCGATATCCTCCATCTTGGCCAAATCCTCAAAGCGGATATCGAGGCCTAAAACCCCGACAATTTCGTTTTGATCGTTTCTGATAGGTCCGCTGACGGTGATGCACAAGGCTCCGGTAAAGCGCGAGGTGTAAAAGTCAGTTACGTAGATGCCGCCGTCTTCCATGGGTTTGACAAACCAGATGCGATCAGAAAGGTTAGAGCCCACGTCTTGTTGGCCGGCGAAGCGCTTCTTTTCATGGATGGAAGCTACGTTTCTAGTAATTTTAAGGCCGTGGTTATCGGTCACATAGAGAAATTGGACGTAAGGTATGGTAGTCACCCATTTCTCCATTAAGGCCTCCTGGCCAGAGGGTTCCATGGCCCGGATAACAGGGTCGTTAATCATATTTAATATGAGATCGCTTGCTAAATCCCTAGCTTTAATTTTAAGCCGGTCAAAGCGAGAGCTAAAGCGCTTGGGTAGGTAGCGGCGGGCTAGTTTTTCTAGTTCCAGGGCCGACATATTGGTGATGCGCCCGTCTTCGTACTCTTTTTGGATATCGCGGTTCATTTTGACTATAGCCGGGTTACGCTTATCCATGACCTGCCCATCGGTTAGGTGGAGTCTTTGGTTTAGCCAGTGGACCAGGCCAGCTGTGCCGCTTTTGTCGTTAATGGCAATGGAAGGGGCCCGCTTTAAAATGCGTCTGGTATCAAAGATGTTATAGATTTCTTCGTTTTTTAACATCCCATCGGCGTGAATTCCAGCCGAGGTGGAGTTAAAGTCGCGGCCCACAAGAGGGTAGTTGGGAGGTATGCGGACCCCCAACTCTCTTTCAAAGTACCTACTAAGTTCGGTGATGGCGGCATAGTCCACGCCAGGCGTGGAGCCCCACAGGGCGGCGTGTTCGATTAACAGGCCTTCAATGGGGGTGTTGCCGGTGCGCTCACCGAAGCCCAATAGCGAGCCGTTAATGGCCCCGAGGCCGTAAAGCCAGGCCGTAGCCGCGCTGGCAAAACCTTTGTGAAAATCATTGTGGCCGTGCCATTCAAGTTGTGAGCCGTTAAAGCCAGCGTCTTCGATAAAAGCTCTGACCAGTTTGGGCACGCTGCGCGGTAGGGTGGCCCCGGGGTAGGTGACGGCTAAGCCTAAGGTGTCGCAAAGTCTTATGACCACCGGTAAACCGGCTTCATCGGATAAGAGTTTTAGCTGCTGGGCTAAGGGGATGGCCATGCCGTAAATATCAGCTCTGGTAACGTCCTCAAAATGGCAGCGCGGGGCTATGCCATAAGAAAGAGCTTCCTTGACTAAGGCTAGATACTTGTCGGTGGCCTTTTTGCGATTTAAACCGAGCTTTAAATATATGTGGTAGTCAGAAATCGAGGTCAAGATCCCGGTCTCATTGAGACCCATTTCCAAGACCAACCTCAGATCCTCGCTAACGGCTCGGATCCAGCTGGTTATTATGGGGAAGTCCAGACCTAAATCGCGGCAGGCGTCAAGAGCTTGACGGTCTTTGGCGTTAAAGAGGAAGAACTCGCTTTTGCGGATTACGCCAGTCGGACCCGATAGGCGAGAGAGAAACCTAAATAAGGCGACGATCTGCTCGACCGTGTAGGGAGGGCGGGCTTGTTGGCCGTCGCGGAAGGTGGTGTCAGTGATAACAGGGTTTTCAGCCGGACTGAGGCCGCTACCAGTTGTCTCGAAGCCTATCCTCGGAATGTCGATGTAGGGGAACATCTCTCGGAAGAGCTGAGGTTGGCCGGGCTCAATCATTTTAAAGAGTCTCTGGTTTAATGATGCATGTAAGAGTCCCGTTTCCTTGGCTTTTATATTATCCCTATCCACTATATAGTTTCCTTTCATAACGAATCTGGTGGTTTAGATTCCTCCAACCTCAAGCCGAGCTCCAAAAGTTGCCGGTCGCCCACTGGTCCTGGCGCCTCCGTTAGGGGACACGAGGCCTTTTGCGTCTTAGGGAAGGCTATAACATCGCGCAGAGATCCGGCCCCGGCAAGTAACATCACTAACCGATCCAGACCAAAGGCGCAGCCACCGTGGGGCGGCGTGCCATAAGCTAAGGCGTCGATAAAAAACCCGAACTTGTCGCGAATCTGTTCCTTTTCTAGGCCCAAGGCTTCAAAGACCAGATTTTGGACATGCGGCGTGTGGATCCTAATGGAGCCGCCCCCGATCTCGTTGCCATTTAAAACTAGATCGTAAGCTAAAGCCTTGACTTTACCTGGGTCGCTTTTTAAAAATTCGATATCCTGTTCCCTAGGGGCGGTGAAGGGGTGGTGCTTGGCTTCCCAGCGCCTGAAATCGGAGTTGTACTCAAACATGGGAAAATCAGTGACCCACAGGAGCTTAAAGTTATCCAAGCTTTGGCCAGTGGGCAGGAGCTCAAGTTCGCTAGCCAATTTGGAACGGATTTGTCCTAAAACATGAGCGACCATCTCACTTAAGTCGGCGCCAAAAAATAAGACGTCGCCAACTTGAGCCTCCATAACTTTGATTAAGGCCTCTTTTTCGGTTTCAGAGAGAAACTTAGCTAATGGGCCCTGGAAGCCCTCATTGGTTAACCTCAGCCAGGCCAAGCCCTTGGCCCCGAGGCTGATGGCCAGGGCCACTAGATCGTCAAGTTGTTTGCGCGAGAGCTTAGAAGCTGCTCCAGGAGCTCGGATGGCCCGGACCACGCCGCCACTTTTTATCGCTTCGACAAAAACCTGGGCCTTTGAAGAAGCCAAAACCTCTCCGACATCGACCATCTCCAAGCCGTAACGAATGTCGGGGCGGTCAGTGCCGTAGCGGGCCAGGCTTTCATCGTAGGTCAACCTTGGAAAGGGCAGGGGAGGGTTTAAATTTAAAATAGACCTGAAAACCAACGAGATATAGCCCTCCAAAATGCCGATAACATCGTCTTGGTTCACAAAGCTCATTTCCAGATCCACCTGAGTGAACTCCGGCTGGCGGTCGGCTCGCAGGTCCTCGTCGCGGAAGCATTTAACTATTTGACAGTAGCGATCAAGGCCGCCCATCATCAAGAGCTGCTTAAATAATTGAGGCGACTGAGGCAGGGCAAAAAACGACCCATGGCTTAGCCTAGATGGGACCAGATAGTCGCGAGCGCCTTCAGGGGTGGACTTAGTCAAAACCGGCGTCTCAACTTCTAAAAAGCCATTATCACTAAAGTAGTCGCGGGTCAGCTTGGCTACCTGGTGCCGTAAGGTAAAGTTTTTTAGCACTTGCGGTCGCCGTAGATCTAGGTAGCGATAGCGGAGACGGACATTTTCGGTAACGTCAGCGTGATCGTCAACGACAAAGGGAGGGGTTAAGGCTTCATTTAGGACCCTAAGCTCCCTAATGAAGACTTCGACCTGACCGGTAAGGAGCTTGGGGTTGACCATATCTTGAGGGCGGCGACGGACTCGTCCCCTGAGAGCTAGGACATACTCAGCTCGCAGATCATGACTTTTTTCGTGAGTGGCTGGATCTTCTTGGGGGTTAAAAACAGTCTGCACCAAGCCAGTGCGGTCGCGCAGGTCGATGAAGACCAGCCCGCCGTGGTCGCGGCGATGCTGGACCCAACCCATGATGGTTACCTCTTGATCGAGGAGGTTTTCATTTATATCGGCACAATAATGGCTACGTTTAAGTCCAGCCATGGATTCGGACATTGGGAGCTCCAAAGATGGGTTTAAGTCGACCCTGGCCGAGGACACCAGGCCATAATATGGATGGGTGAGGAAGGGAGGGTCGTTGGATAAAAATTTAGAAGCGTTCGGGACGATTTATTGGGAGACGCCACTGGTCCCCTGTCGAAAGATCCCTCACCGTAACCTCACCTGCGGCCAGTTCATCGGGACCAAACATGATAACCTTAGCCGCTCCAGCTTTATCAGCTCTTTTTAAGCGACTTTTTAGCCCACCAGGCTCCCAATCAGCTGCGACCATATGGCCCATAGCTCTAAGGTGCTGGACTAAGGTGAAAGCCGGTCCAGTGGCCTCAGGGCACAAAACGGCGGCGTAATAGTCCGGACCTGGCTCGGTAGCGGCGTATTTTTCAGACAATAAAAGGATCAGGCGTTCCAGACCGGCGGCAAAACCTATGGCCGGGATATCTGGGCCGCCTAAGCGGGCGCAGAGGCCGTCGTAGCGACCGCCGCCGGCAACAGCGTTTTGAGACCCAAGATTTCCGGAGTGGACCTCAAAGGTGGTGCGAGTGTAGTAGTCTAAGCCACGAACCAGCTTGTCATTTAAGGTGTATATAACACCTAGGGAGTCCAGGGCTTGCCTAACCCCTAGGAAGTGTTGACGGCATTCTGGGCAGAGAAATTCCGACAAAACGGGCCCTTTGGAGACAATGGCTTGGCAGGAGGGGCTTTTGCAATCTAAAACCCTTAAGGGATTTTGGGTCAAGCGACGGTTGCAGTCCTGACAGAGGGTTTTTTGGTGATCGGCCAGAAAGTCGACCAGTTTTTCGCGGAAGCGCGGGCGGCAAGCCGGACAACCGAGCGAATTTAAAACCACTGTCAATTCAATTAAGCCAAGTTCCTTAAGGAAGGTATGTAGCCACATGATGACTTCGGCGTCAATGGTCGGTCCACTGTCACCGAAGACTTCAACGTCAAGTTGGTGAAATTGGCGCAGGCGGCCTTTTTGGGGCCGTTCGTAGCGGAACATGGGGCCTAAGCAAAACAGCCGGACTGGACGCCCGCCTTCGTGGAGGTTGTGCTCGATTAAAGCCCGAACCATTCCAGCGGTAGCTTCCGGACGCAGGGTTATTCGATCGCCGCTGCGGTCCTCCATGGTGTACATTTCTTTTTCAACAATGTCAGTAGCCTCGCCTAATCCCCTTTGGAAAAGCTCGGTCCTCTCCATAATGGGCGGTCTTAGCTCCGCATAGTTAAAACGCCGACTAACGTCTCTGGCCCTGTCCTCAATAAGCCTCCAGTAGCGGGCTTGATCAGGCAATATGTCTTTAAATCCTCTGATGGCGGCCAATTCCGTCATATTCCCAAGTCCTCCGAATGTTAACCTAGCTATTATACATTGGCAGCGATTTAAGTCAATCACCGGTAAAAAAGAAATAAAAGCCAAAGCCCAAAAGTCGAGGCCTAAGTCTGGCTAATGAGTTGGAAACAGGTAAGAAAGAGGCCTAAGTTTATTTTGGTTTCGGCCGAAGTCTAGAGAAAAGTAAGTTGCCTAACTCGGCTCTAAATGTCCAGGCTGGTTTAAAAAGGCGGATAAATTTAAAGCGACAAAATTATTGACGCAGCCTTGTTTAAGCTAAAAGCTAACAATAGACTGTGGTCTAGAAATTGATAAATGTGGGACCAAGCAAAAACAGGGTTTTGAGCCAGGAAATACGGTCTTTGGCCTTTAGAATTTTAAAACAAATGTTTTGAGAAACCGAAGCGTTGAAAAAAATTTTTCCCGAGGCGAGAGAGGATTTTACTATATAATTCCGGTAGTTATCGGTGACTAACACGTTCCGTTAGTTTTTTATTTTTGCTAAATCCTGAAATTATTCAAAAAAATGACTTGACAGGTTTATCAAGAGGCTATAATATCTCTTTTGGCATCGAGACGAACCTTGGTTCCATAAGCTTTTATTCAATTACTCGAAGGCCTAGCTTTCACTTTCTTGTTTCAGAAATGACTTGGTTAAGGCTATTCGTCAGTTTAAAAGCCTTTGAGGGATAATTTCCAGCCCTGATAATCGAGGCCTGTTACTTATAGCCGGCGCCCATTAATCATTTTTTGTAAACCAGCCAATAGGCCTCAGCCGCTAAAAATACTAGCCGAGACACTGAGGAAGGCTCCACATCATATGGAAAAAGGGAACGGTTCTAAAAAGGCTTCCCGAAAAGCTGGTTCTAAACTCTGGGCAGTTCCTAGAGTGATTAAAATATGAGGTTTTTTGTGAAGAAAGACTGTAAAATACCAAATACTTTCGGTCAGATTTTCTTAAATGATGTCCTTAGGACTGCAACCAATCAATTTTTTAACATTGGCGTGACGGCGGAGATTGATGTCTACATGTCCAAAAACGCCGACGAGCTGACCGACAGCGGCATTCAAAGACTATATCTTGGAAGAACCCCTAAAACTAAGAGCGTGGAGACAAATCTAGGGTCTATCGACATTATTAAACCATTAGTTTATGATCGCTGCCGCAGCAATGGGCATCCAATTTTGATTGATAGCATAATTTGTCCTAAAGGTCGTGTTTCCTTAAAGTATATCAACCAATACATGGCTTGGAAATATATAGATGGTTTGATTACCGGTGATTTTCAAGAAGCCAAAAAGCTTTTCCTTGATCCTTTTCGGCCAAACATCTCGAAGACGTTCAGCCATCGCTTAAATCGGCTACTTTTGATAGAGCATGACCATTTTGGCCTAAAACGTCAAGAAAATACAAAATATATGGTAATCTGGCTGGACAAGGTAGACCTTAGCATGGGTAAGAAAAATTGTTGTAATCAAATCCTGTTGGCCTGTGGTTTAACCTTCGAAGGAAAGGTGGAGCTGATTATGGCGACAAAGGCTAAATCCCCTGGTGATGAAGACTGGACTGAGCTATTTAGGAAGATGAAGCAAATAGGATTAACTAAGCTTCCCAAATTAGTTACAGGAATCGACAGCCGACAAGCCTATATCAAGTTAAAAAAAGTTTTTAGGAATTATTCATCATTTAAAGTAGATAAAACTCTATTAAAGGAAATTCTAAATGACCTTCCCGATAATATAAGCTCTAATCTTAGAAGGCAACTGATATCTATATATGATACTTCTACTAAATATGTAATTAATTTTAAAATTACAAACTTAATATTAAATTATGGCTGTAAATATCCTCACATTATTGCAGCTCTCTTGGGGCATTCCAACGATCACAACCAGGACTTTTCAGATTTAGTTTGAGCGAAGCCATTAAATTTAACGTATTATAAATAAAACGCATGATTAAAGTAAATAATCTTATTAAAACTTTGATTTTAGCCATTATTATCCAAAAACCGTAAAACCCCGGCCTGTTGGCCTGGGGAGGCAGTCAATCACCAAATAGTTCCTCCACTCTAGTTTGCGGTATATAGCCCGCTACCTTGTTGTGCCGGAATGCTTTCTTAGTTTCGACTTGCCAAAAAGATCTAGCTATTGACAAGACGAAATGGACCGGGGCCAAACGCTGGGCTAAAACTTTTCCGAAGGGAACACTTAGCCAGTAGCTGTCCAATTCCTCCCTCTGGCTAAAGCCAAGAGTTTGATTGGGAGATTTTCATGAAGCTACCATAAAACTAAAACATGAAGGAATCAGGGCGCCTACCCTCAAGACAGAAACTCGTCGCTAAATTCGTTGATGAAGCGCTCATCACTACGAACACTTATGAGCTCACGAATTATCGCTGGCTTATCATGGGGGCAGCCAAAATCAACCCCATACTACCTAGCTTATAACTCCATTGTCATTAAGTAAGCAGAGTAAGGCGCAGATTTTTTTGTTTCAGGAAGCACAAATCCTGCCGTGCTATACGTCAAAATTGAAACACTGCGGAGGGTCAAAGATCTTACTTGTCCACCACAGAAGACACAGCGGGATAAGGCATGACTCCACTGCCAGCTTAGTAAAATACAAATACGTGCTTGGTAGTTATTATATTAATAAAGAAAATTATAGGTGTGAAAATGGATCATAAAAATGATCAAAACACTGATAAAAAT
>JAITJB010000242.1 GCA_031279155.1 Deltaproteobacteria bacterium
CTTGCGGATCCGGTGCATGACCAACCAGTGGATGGGGAAGGTAATCAAACCCAAGAGCACCCAAATGGTAGTTAGGCCAGTTAGCCAGAGGTTAATCATCAAAAACCAAGCGATGGGCCAGATGATAAATTGAAAAAAAGTTGCCCGGTGTGGTCCTAAAATGACGGCTAAGGTTTTCTTACCGGCCTTCTTGTCGGTCTCAATTTCTGGCAGGCTCTGAAAGTAGAGGATGCCAGCCACCATGACGGCAACTGGTAGAGATAGGGCTATGACTCTGGGATTGAAGTGGTCGGTTAAGGCCATGTAGGTACCGACAGTCATAATGAGGCCCATGTTTATAAAAACAAATACCTCACCTAAACCGCGATGCCCGTATTTTATGGGCGGGCAGACATAAAATAAACTTGAGAGAAAAGCAAATATGACCATGGCCCAGAGGATCTTATTGTCTTTAACAATAAAGTAGGCCAGAACCAGGGCGGCGGCATAAGACAAAAATAGTGCCAGCTTAATCTGCCTAGGCGATATCTTGCCCTCTTGGATAACCTTAGTACCGCCTATGGTGTCTTTGGTGTCAATTCCGCTAGAGGACTCAAAGAGATCGTTGGCTAAGTTGGTGGCCAGGTGGACCAAAAAGCAGGCCACTAAGATGAGAATAAAAAACCAGGGTTTATAGACGCTCTCATAGCGAGCGGCGGCAAAAAAACCTAAAAAAAGCGGGACCAGCGTGGCCACAAAATACGTGGGCCGCGAAGCCCGTATCCAGGCAAGTAAAGAGAAGCTCGATTTTTGGTCGATTTTAGCCGGAGAGGCTTTGGCTAAAGTTCCATCTGAGGGCTGGACGGAATCGACTGATTTGTCATCCTGAGCCGGGGCGTCGTTAGGGGAACCAGGCCCGGTCTTGTTGATAGTAATTTCACTCATGATAGACTCTCATCGATGGTATTGTTAGGCTATAAGTTCTCGGCCAAAAGGATTAATTTATGGCCTATTAACCGAGTTTTGTGGATAATATTAATGTTACTTAGCCTTTAAGGGGGCTTCTAAATTAAGATGGGGAAAAAAAGTTAAGGCAGCTTTAATTATACCCTCGACGTCCACCCCGGCCAAGGCCCGCTGTCGGTCGCTAGTGGCGTGGGCTATGGGTTCTTCTGGTAGGCCGACCCCTTTAACTTGGATGGGCTGAGGGAGCTTAACTATGGTTTCAGAAATAGCCCCGTAAAGGCCGCCGGTTAAGCTATTTTCTTCGACCGAAAGAATTCGGCCGCATTTTTCGGCGGCGGCTAAAATGGCCGAAGTATCTAAAGGCTTAATAAACCTCATATTTAGGACCGTAACTCTAAGACCCTTGGTAGCTAAAACTTCTGCGGCCTCAAAAGCTGGCCAGACCGTCTGCCCGATGGCGGCGATGGTTAAGTCCGAGCCTTCGCATAAAACTTCAGCCCGGCCTAATTCTATGGGCGAGCTTATTGTAGGGGCCCGGCCAGTTATGGGCCCGCGTGGGTAGCGGACGGCTACGGGACCTGAAAGGTTTAAGGCAAAATCTAGCATGCTGGTTAGTTCATGCTCGTCTTTGGGGGCCATGACCGTAAAATATGGAAGCAGCCTTAAATAGCTAAGATCTAAGCTCCCTTGGTGGGTGGGACCATCTTCGCCCACTAAACCCGCCCGGTCTACGGCAAAAAGCACCTTAAGCTTTTGGAGGGCCACGTCGTGGAAAAGTTGATCAAAGGCCCTTTGGAGAAAGGTCGAATAGATGGCCACCACCGGTTTGAGGCCGGAAACGGCCAGGCCCGCCGCCATGGTGACCGCGTGCTGCTCGGCAATGCCCACATCGAAAGCGCGGAGCGGAAAAGCGCTAAAAAAGGGCTCAAGTCCAGTTCCTTGACTCATAGCGGCGGTGACGGCGACAATTTTATCATCTTTTTGAGCCGCTTGAGTCATATAAGCCCCGAAAACATCGGTGTAGGTCTTTTTGACTTGACCTACGGCCGCCGGCTCCAAGGAGTCGGCGCCCTCTAAGGTGGGCTTACTGCGTCCAACACCGTGAAAGGATAGGGGGTCGCTTTCAGCCGGGGCAAAACCCTTGCCCTTAGTAGTCACCACGTGGAGTAAAATGGGGCGCCTTAGGTTTTTAACGTGCTGGAAGGCTTCGAGTAATTTTTTAAGATCGTGCCCGTCAATCGGGCCCAAGTATTTAAAGCCCCAAGCGGCTAAAAACGAGGTTGGTGAAATCAAAAATGACTTAACTGATTCTTCGGCCCGCTGGAAACGCCTAATAAAGCGCGTGCCCTTATGGGGCATGATTTTTTCCAGCATGCGTTTGACTCTCTCGCGCAGCAAAAGGTGCTCAGGCGAGGTCATTTTAAGGGAGAGGTATTGGCTTAAGGCGCCCACATTGGGGCTGATGGACATGCGGTTGTCATTGTAGACAACTAAGAGATCACTTTGGAGGGCGCCGGCGCTGTTTAAGGCTTCCATGGCCATGCCGCCAGTTAGGGCCCCATCGCCGATGACGGCCACCACGTGGTGTTTTTGGCCGACTAAGTCTCGGCCAACGGCCAAGCCTAGGGCCGCTGATATGGAATTTGAGGAGTGGCCGGAGATAAATTCATCATAGGGGCTCTCTTCTCGCTTCAGAAAGCCCGATATACCGCCCTCAGATCTTAGGGTGCTAAAGCGGTTAGCCCGTCCGGTCAGTAACTTATGGGCATAGGCCTGGTGGCCGACGTCAAAAATTAGGCGATCTAAGGGGGTATCGAAAATGTAGTGGAGGGCGATTATCAGCTCCACGGCCCCCAAAGACGAGGCAAGATGCCCGCCATTTCGGGTGACCACCCGGATCATAAGTGAGCGAATCTCTTCGGCTAAGAGGGGCAGCTGCTCTGGGGCCAGCTTTTTTAGATCAGCCGGATTACGTATATCAGAAAGCACATTATCAACCTAAGTCGGCTGGAGTTCATCTCTCAGCGGACGCGATGGACGACGGACTTGATAAGCCGTTCCAACTTTGAAGATTTTATATCCTTACAGTGTTCAAGGGCCTTTTTAGCGGCTTTAGTGGCCATCAAAGATGCCTTTTTAGGACCAATTAGCGATACGATAGAGGCCTTGCCCTTCTTGGCGTCAGTGCCGACGTTTTTGCCCATTACGGCGGGATTGCCGGAGTAGTTTAAAATGTCGTCTTGGACCTGGAAGGCCATGCCGGCTTGGAGGCCAGTTTGAAGTAAGCAGTCTACCATTTTATCGTCGGCCCCGGCCAAGACCCCGCCCATGGCCATAGAGGCGGCCATAAGGCTCCCAGTTTTGAGAATCTCCATGCTGGTAATGGAGCATAAATCAGGCTTGGCGTGCTCTAAGGCCATGTCCATGGCTTGGCCGGCCACCATGCCCAAGACGCCGGTGGTATGAGATAAAAAGAATATGGCTTTAAGGCGCTGCTCGGCGGTTGGGGGATTTTCAATATCGTAGTAGAGCTGATCGCCAGTTAACATCTGGTAGGCCAATGATTGGAGGGCGTCGCCGGCCAATATAGCTGTAGCTTCACCGTAAACTAAGTGGCAGGTCGGTTGACCGCGCCTGAGATCGTCGTTATCTAGAGCCGGCAGATCGTCGTGTATAAGAGAGTAAGCGTGGATAAGTTCCACGGCTATGGCCGCCTCTAAGGCCTGAAAGGGGGCGCCGCCTAAAGAATCGGCGGCGGCCAGGACAAAGAGGCCTCTTAAGCGTTTGCCGCCGGCTTTGATGGTGTGGTGCATGGCTTCAATAAGCTCTTTAACGCCTATCTCGCAATCTGAGGTATCTCTATTGAGCTGCTGATGCAATTCATTGTTAATGACAGCCAGGGAGTTTGTTTGCCATTGGTTAAAATCCCTATAATCTTTGACGTCATCAGGGATGTTGGATTGTTTGGCCATTAGTATAGCTTCTCCATTTTACTAAGGTCTTCATAGCTACGTTTAGTAAATTATTAATTGTTAATTATCAATTATCGTCGGAATCTTGACCATCAATGGGGATTTCCATCTGTTGGTATTGAGGCCGGCCATCGGGATCTTTGGTTAGCATCTGCAGCTTTAAGTCAGCGTTTTTGAGCTTTTCGCTTAGTTCTTGGCTCAGTTTAACGCCTTCTTCAAAGGATTTTAAAGCGGCGTCAAGGTCGAGCTCTTTATTTTCCAGATCGCTGACGATGGCTTCGAGTCTTTTTAAGCCGGTCTCAAAGGTTTCAAGTGATTTAGTGGTCAAGTGACTTTTTTTATCGGTCATCAGAATACCTAAAAGTAACCATGAACTATAGTCATGGTGAAAAAGTGGGTATAATCCCATTGTTAACAAAAGCTGGTCAAAAAGCTAGATCTATAAGAACCATAGAAGTAGGGCTGAGCCCAACCATAAAATAAGGCCTAACCACCAACCTAAAGAAGGGGCCAGGGCCAGGAAAGCCCCAAAGAGAGCCACTTGGGCTGGCAGGGAATTTTTGATAAATTCCTCCAAGCCAGGTAGCTTTGGAGCCATGAGGCCGATTGAGATGCCGGCTAAAAGCCAGAAATTTAGGCGGCCTAGGCCAGAAGATTGAAGGCTGCTTCTAGCCAATTGGACCCTGGCGGAAAGTGGCCACAGGGCCCCTAAGGCGACCGGCATTAAGGCCGATCTTAAAAAAGTATAGCTAAAGTGGTCACTTGGGCTAACATCAGTGCTATAGGAACCGGCGCCAAAAACCACCAGTAAAATGGCTAAGCCTAAGGCGTTCATGGGCGACGAGACGGAGGCCAAAAACGGGCCTAAGGTCAGGGCCCCGATGGCGGCTAAGACCAGCCAAATACTGAAATTTGGAATATAAGTTTGGGGCCAAAGCCGGGTTGACATGGCGCCGGAAGCGGCCAAAGCCCCTAAAAATGAGGCTGGAACCAAGGTGCGGGCTAAGCGCCAGGAGACATTTAGCTCGCTACCGTAGAGTTTTTCGCCATACCATATCCCTAATTTACGGCTCGGCCAGAGCCTTAAGCCGGAAAAAGGGTTTTTTCGCCTAGGTATGAGTAATAAAGCCGAGAGCAGCGCGCCAAGGCAGCTTACGGCTATGGGGCTAAAAGCCGATAATAAATATAGGCTAAGGTTAAAGCCTAGGCCTACGGTTATAAGTAGCAAGGCCGAAATCTCAAAAAGCCCGCGACTATGACTTCGGCCATAGGGAAAGGCCAGAGCCAGAAAAAATGGCAAAATGGCTGCCCAGAAAAAAAAGGCCGCCAAAAAACCTAAGGTTACGATCCACCAAGGGGCTAATTGACTTAATAACAATCGCCAAGCTGTCCAGGCCGAAATGGCTCCCAAAAAAAGAGTTGAGGCCGTTAAAGGGCGGCCTAAGTCCAGATCGCCTTCGGCCACCTCGCCCCACCATAGTCCGCCCATAGCCAGGGCCGCTAGGGCCATGGCCCAGGGCCAAGGAGTGGTCTGAAAAGCCCAAAGAGTCTGGAAGCAGTCAAGCCAGAGCCCTAAAATCAGCCCGCAAGTCGGGAGCCAAATAATGGTTTCCCTAGACGGACCGCGCGGCCTGAGAGTCTTGGGCAGCGTGAGGTTATTTACCGAGTCCGTAGCCTTCGTTGTAAAGCCTCCAATTTCCGCCGCGAATTTCGCTTTAACCTATCAAGTGCGCGCGGCAAGTCATTTAGTCAGCCCGAGATCAAATCGGACGGTGCCTTATATTATATCCATCGCGAGCCTTTGGCAACAACTTTAGTTAGACAGGCCCATGGGTAAGAGCTAAAACGATTTTTAGGTTTGGGAAAAAGAGCTGTTTTTAGGGGCGTTGAGCTAGTTTTTGAGCCCATCGGGAATTTTGCGGCTGTGGAGAGAGATTGGCAAATTATAGCCAACATAGTGTTAATAAAAGTTTTAGTAGGATTTGGGCTGAGTTTATAAACTGAGTAGTTAAGGCTTTATGACTGGGCGCATACAGGCTATCACAATATTTAGTTATATTGGTAGTTTAAGTTACTGGCTAGCTCTCAATAGTTCTTTAGTATAAAGGTGCTTAGCCCCATCCGGCAGATCTTCGGCGCTGACCTCTTCGATCAGGCGCCCGTTTTGCATGACGCCAATGGTATCGGACATGAGCCTAGCCACCGGCAGATCGTGCGATATGAAAAGCATGGTAAGACGGCGCTCTCGCTGAATTTTCCGAAGAAGATTTAGAATTTGGGCTTGGATGGAAACATCTAAGGCTGATACCGGCTCATCGCAAATTAATATTTCGGGTTTGTTTAATAAGGCTCTAGCGATATTTAGGCGCTGGCGCTGGCCGCCGGAAAGCTCAAAGGGGCGAAGGCCTTCTTGCTCTAGACCTAACCCGACCTCGCGGAGCATGGCCTTAGCTTGTTCCTCTCTAGCCTTCTTGGATTTTTGGCCCCGCAAATATAGGGTCTCGCTTAAGGCGGCCAAGGCGCTCTGCCTAGGATCAAAGGCCCCTAGGCAATCTTGGAAAACCAGCTGAATTTGGCCGCTGATTTGCTTTCTATCCCTTTTGGAAAATTTTAGTAAATCGCGACCCTTGTACATGACCTGGCCGGCATCGGCCTTAGTTAGCCCGCAAATAATTTTACCAACCGTGCTCTTACCGCCCCCCGATTCCCCCACCAAGCCGTAAGTTGTGCCTTTTAAAATTTCAAACGTTACGCCGCTAAGGGCCGTAAGGCGGGTGCGGCGCCATAAGCCCGGCAGGCGGTAAGTTTTGCCTAAGCCACAAACCGACAAAATAGATTGGGTATTACCTATGGATTTAGAAAGTTCAGTCATGTGAGTATCTTAAAGGCGCCTTCTTGCGGCCAAAAGCAGCGGGTCTTATGATTTTGGCCCAAAATTGGCGGGGCCTCGCTCTCACACTTGGGCTTAGCTAGTGGGCACCTAGGAGCAAAGCGGCAAGCCGACTTTCCCCGGACGGCCTGGCCGGGGATAGCCGGGAGCGTTTCGGGTTTAGAGCCGCTCATGGAGGGTCTGGCCATTAGAAGGGCCCGGGTGTAGGGATGAGAGGGGTTATTTAAAACCTCGCTAGCTGAACCCTCTTCCACCAAATGGCCTAGGTACATGACGGCAATCTTATCGGATACTTTTTTAACAGAGGCCAAATCGTGGGAGATTAGAAGCACGGCCATATTAAACGTTCGCATTTCGCCAATAAGATCTAAAACCTTGCCCCTGGCCGTCATGTCTAAGGCGGTGGTGGGCTCATCGGCTATTAAGAGCTTAGGCTTACAGCATACGGCCATGGCTATCATCACCCGCTGGCACATCCCGCCTGAAAGCTCAAAGGGGTACTGTTTGAGCCTCTTTTGAGGCTGGCTGATCCCCACTCTCTCTAATAGCTCTTGGGCTAGAACCATGGCCTTTGCCCGGCTTAGCCCCAAATGCAGGACCAAGGGCTCGATAATCTGCTGGCCTATGGTTAAAAGAGGATGAAGAGAGGAAATCGGATCTTGGAAGATCATCGATATAAGCCTCCCTCGCAAACGGCTGACCTCTTTTAAGGGGGCGCCTAGAAGATCTAAGCCGTCAAAGACAATCTCTCCTTTAGTAAAAACCTTACTCGTGTGCTCGATAAGCCTCATGACTGTTTGGGCGAAGACGCTTTTACCGCAGCCGGATTCTCCCACCAAAGCCGTAATGGTCCCGGCTTCTAAACTGAGATCTAGGCCGTCTACGGCATATTTAAAGCCGCCTAATAAGGGAAAGCTAACCCCGACATTTTTGGCCTTAAGTAAGGATCCCATTATCCTCCACCTTCCCGCGTAGGCTCCCAATAGTCCCTAAGCCCATCACCTATTAGCTGTAAGCCCAATACCGATATGGCCAGAGATAGACCCGGAAAGGCCGTAAGCCACCAAGCTTTGCCGATTACGGCTTTGCCGGCTTGAAGCATGTTGCCCCAACTGGCCGCCGGAGGCGTAACCCCTAAGCCCAAAAAGCTTAAGGCAGCTTCAGCTAAGATGGATTCCGAGAAGACGAAGGCCGCCTGGACCAAGACCGGGGCCAAGGCGTTGGGGGCCACGTGGAGCCAAAGAAGCCTAAAAGATCCAGCCCCCTGAAGCGTTAAGGCCTCAACAAAGGGCGAGGCGTAGACCGAAAGGGCCGAAGAGCGGGCAATTCTAGCCATAGAGGGCGTATAGACCAAAATTAAAGCCGCCGTAACGTTGGCTAAAGAAGATCCCAAGGCGGCCATCAGGGCGATGGCCAGTAATATGCCGGGGATAGCGGCTAAGCCGTCGCACAGGCGCATGATTACTTCGTCAAGCCATTTTGAGGAGGCCGAATATAGGCCGATAATTAGGCCCAATAGCGTTGAGCAGAAAGTCACCAAGAAGGCCAAGCCCAAAGAGAGGCGGGCGCCGTAGAGAAGCCGAATGAGAATGTCGCGGCCGTACTCATCGGTCCCCAAAAAGTGTTCTGGCGATGGTGGGGAAAGTCTGGCCAGGACCTCCATACCGTAGGGATCCTGCCGGCTAACTAAGGGGCCAAAGATAGCTGCGGCCATAGCCAAGCCCACGATAACGGCCCCGACGGTTAAAGAGGGATAACGCCAAAATTTTCTTAAAAGCCCAATTTTCACTTAGCCTCCCCCCTCTGGCGGGCCCGGACCCTAGGGTCGATGGCCCCGTAAAGAAGATCGACGGCCAAGTTTAATCCGGCGCATATTAGCGTTAAAACTAATAAAACCGCCTGAACCACCACCACGTCCCTACGGATAATGGCGTGAGTGACCAGCTGGCCCATGCCGGGGATATTAAAGATAGTCTCGATGACCACGGCCCCGGTAATTAGAGAGCCAAAAGACTGACCCAAAGCCGTGAGGATTGGCAGAGCTCCGAGTCTAAGCCCATGGCGCCAAAGAACTAGCCGCTCTGGAACCCCCTTGGCTCTGGCCGTTCTTATGGGATCTTGGGAGAGGGCGCCGATAAGGGATGATCTGGTCATGCGCAGCATTAGAGCCGCCTGAACTAGACCTAGGGCCAGGGCTGGTAATATTAAAAACCGCAGATGGGCTAGTAAGCCCTGATCGAGCTCTCTGTAGCCGGCCACCGGCAGCCACCTTAGCTTTACGGCAAAAATGAGCATCAAAAATAAAGCCATGAGAAAGCCAGGAACCGAAGCTCCTAAGACGGACAAGATCCGAAGAGCCATATCCGCCGTCCGGCCCCGCCGCCAGGCGGCCAGGACTCCGCCGGGCAGGGCTATGAAAAGAGCGAAAATCTCAGCTAAGAGGGCCAAGGAGACGGTGGGTCCAAGATGCTCCAAGATAACAATAGAGACGCTATCGCGGAAAAAAATGGAAGTTCCCAGATCGCCTCGAAAAAGGCCGCAGGTCCAGTGCCAATACTGAGAGATTAACGGCTTATCTAGCCCTAAGCGGGCGGCGGCTTGGGCCATGGCCTCAGGTGAGGCCTCTAGGCCCAGCAGAGCCGCCGCCTGGTTTCCGGGGATTAGGCGGATAACCCCGAAAACGACCATCGATATGACGACTAAGGTCGGCAGCAAGGCTAAAAGCCTTCTTAGGGCGTATGAGGCCATTAGTTATACTCTATAATCCTGACTTTAAAATCTCTATTTAGCAATTTTGGCGTTCCAGACCACCGGGGCGATGAAGGCCTCAAACCCAAAAACTTTGGCGTTGGTCCCAACTAGACTTACGTAGTGCCCTAAAACAGTGCCTGAGCCAAAACTGTACATAAATTCTTGAAGTTTTTCCCACTGGGCTTTGGCTTCCTCCTGATTAGGGGCCCGCCTGATGGCCTTAATTAAAGTTTTGGCTTCCTCGTTATCAAAACCCGCAAAATCAGGGCTTAAGGCCAGTAACTGCGGCGGGGTCATCTGGTAGACGGTGCTGGCCAAAAAAATGTCCCAGAGGGCGTAGTTGTTTTTTCTCTCCATGAAGGTTGAAAAGTCGTAGGGATCGATGCGGGCTTTAATTCCGGCTTTTTCCAGCTGGCTATGCAAAACCACGGTGGCGTTAAACATCTCGGCGTAATCGGGGGTAGCCAAGATGGTCAGAGTCTCACCAACGTAACCGGCCTCTTTAAGAAGCTCGGAGGCCTTTTGGGGGTTATTTTGATTGTAATATTCTAGGCCGGCATCGGTGGCCCACTGAGTTTGCTGCGGGTTTAGATAGCCGGGGTTTAGAGAATAGAGGGCGGGATTGGCGAAGGCGGCCATTAAGATGTCGTTATCGTTAATGGAGGCTAATACCGCCTGGCGCATGGGTAGACTAGCCATTAGGCCAGATCGGGTATTAAAGAAAGCCGTAAGAGCCCCGCTATTTTTTTGGTAGAGCTTTAAAGCCCCATCGGAACTGAGGGCGGCGTAATCTTCGGTCGGGATACTGTCGGCGATGTCGTAGGTACCGGCTCTTAAACCAGAGACCCTGGTTTGGGGGTCTTGGACAAAATGAAAATATAGTTTTTCTGTGGGGGCCGATTTACTCCCGGAAAGGCCGCTGGGAGGGGTGGTAAGGCTTTGGTAGTCAGGGTAGCGCTCCAA